>NZ_JBFRGW010000026.1:0-66563 GCF_052115545.1 Microvirga sp. 2MCAF35 | reverse complement strand
CCGCCCCGACGGCTGCTTTGCCATCTGCTTCGGCGCCCACGAGATTGCAGCCCTCGATCTCAACGCACCCGACACAGACCCAACTCTGTAAGGGATCTCTCCGAACACGTGTCAGGGGTGTCCCCGGACTTTACAACAAGCCCGGTGATCTCGATTGATTGAAGCGTCAAGCCCCACCGTATCGGGATGGCCGGAACAAGCCCGGCCATGACGTGGCAGGTGTCATTCCCGGCCGGAGCGTAGCGCAGGGGAAGGGAAGCCATCGCGCCGTGCGTGTCAGTGGATCCCCTTCCCGAACCTTCGGCTCGCCGGGGATGACACCCTCCACTGTCATGGCAGCCACGAGTATGGCGGGAAGATCTCACCGAATTGCCCTACTCTCAGCAGGGAGGAAAGGCATTAGATCTGAGCTTCAATGGCGGCCTTGTCGATGATCGACCAGACTCTCCCGATCCTGTCGCCTCGAAATTCATAGAAGACGTTCTCGGTGAAGGAGATCTTCTTGCCATTCACGGGGAGCCCGAGGAACGTTCCCTTCGGCATACAGTCGAAGCCCAGCCGGCTCGCGATGCAGGGCGGATCGGAAACGAGCCTTTGAATGTCGAAGTGGAGATCCGGAATTTCAGAGAAGTCTCTCTCCAGCATCGTGCGATAGCCCGAGAGCCCCACCAGCCGATCATTGTAATGGACATCGTCATGAACGAACTGCTCCAGCTTCGGCCAGTCCTGCGCATTCAAGCAGTCAATGTAAGCTCGATAGACCTCGGAGAGTTCGGCTCGATTCACGGCGATGATCCTTGTGCTGCCCAAGGCCTCCGGTGAGAAGTAGGACGATCGCGAGTCCTGCCGTCAAGTCGACAGCGGCATCCCTGCCTGTCCCCACACAGAACTCGATTCGACAAGCTCTCCAGCTGAGCCATAATCCTCCGGCATGAACGCCGTGAAGCTTGGAGGCTCGGCATGTCCATCCCGACACTGATCTTCCGCACCATCCGCTGGTCGGCCTGGGAGGGCTGCGGTGCCGGCATGGAGCATGTGGACGTGCGGCCCGCCGATGGCGGCCTTGCCATCTCGGGCGTCGTGATCGCTCAGGAGGAGGAGACCAAGTTCGGTCTCTCCTATCGCGTCAAGCTCGATGCCCTGTGGCGCACCAAGGAGGTCATCCTCAGAACGACCGCCGGGCATGTGCTGCATCTTGCCAGCGACGGCCAGGGGCATTGGCAGGAGAACGGCAAGGTTCGACCGAACCTCCAGGGCTGCATCGACATCGACATCCAGGCGACGCCGCTGACCAACACCCTGCCCATCCGGCGCCTCGACCTGGAGACCGGCGAGAGCATGGATATCCGCCTCTGCTACATCACGGTGCCGGACCTGATCGCCTCTCCGGCCAACCAACGCTACACGGCACTCGATGCAGGCTCGCTTTATCGCTTCGAGAGCCTGGAGAGCGGGTTCACCGCAGACCTTCCCGTGGACGAGGACGGCTTCGTTCTCAACTATCCTGGCCTGTTCAAGCGCCTGGGATGATTGTTACACCTTAACCGTGACATCCGGGCACAGGCAATCACGCTGGCGCTCCGCTGCATTTTCAGTTAAGTCTTTGATAACACACGTAGTTTTTAGTCATTCTAAACTAGAACAACAAATGATCGTCTGTTCCTGCAACATCCTCTCCGACGGCGATGTCAAAGCGTGCCTTAAGCCGGGACCGGGATGCCCCCGCACTCCGGCGCAGGTCTATCGCTGTCTCGGCTGTAGCCCCAATTGCGGCCGCTGCGCCCGCACCATCCGCGCCATCATGGACCAGGCCCTGATCAATGCGGGCGTGGAACCCATCGCGGCCTGCAGCCGCGGCTGTTGCCCGACCGTGCTCGAAAAGGCTGCTGCCGAACCCACCCTTTGAACAAAAAGGCTTTCACCCTAATTCATGAATCCTCTAAAGACAGATCCGGCGCGCCCAGTGCCGGTTGGACGAGAGGGTAGGATGAAGGGTGATCCCAAGGTAATCGAGTATCTCAATCGCGGCCTGCGCAGCGAGCTGACGGCGGTCAACCAATACTGGCTGCATTACCGGCTCCTGGACGATTGGGGATACAAGGAGCTTGCGAAAGCCTGGCGCAAGGAATCCATCGAAGAGATGCACCATGCGGACCGCTTCATCGAGCGGATCATCTTCCTCGAAGGCTTCGCCAACCTGCAGGTGCTCGATCCCCTGCGCATCGGCCAGAACATCCAGGAAATCCTCGAAGCCGACCTCGCGGCGGAATACGACGCCCGCAACCTCTACGGCGAGGCCGCGGCCTATTGCGACAGCATCGGCGACCGCGTGTCGAAGAACCTGTTCGAGGAACTGATGGCGGACGAGGAAGGTCATATCGACTTCCTGGAAACCCAGCTCAACCTCGTCGAACAGGTCGGCATCGAGCTCTACGCCCAGAAGCATATCGGCGGGGTCAAGGACGACGACTGAGCGCTTATTGCATGGAACAAGCCTCACCCCGAAAGTCTGGCTTATCGACTGGCATTAACCTGAGCCCTCATCCTGAGGAGGTCACGTCAGTGACCGTCTCGAAGGACGAGGGCGCCTCCAGTGCGCGCTGACGATCCTTCGAGACGCCTGCCGCGCAGGCTCCTCAGGATGAGGTGAGAGCTTTGTGAGCCCGCCCGCACGGCGGGCTTTTTCCTGTCATGCCGGTTGAGCGAGCTTGCCCGGCTCCTCGATCGTGGCGATCGGCAGGGTGACGAGGCGCAGTTCCGGGTCGTCCGGATCGATCCGGATGGTGAATCCGAGATTGCGGCACATGTCGAGCATGGTGGTGTTCTCGCGCAGCACCTGCCCTTCGATCTCCCGCAGGTCCTCCACTTTCGCCCATTCGATCATCAGCCGCATCAGCTCCCAGCCCAAGCCGAGGCCCTTGAGGTCGGAGCGGAGGAGGATGCCGTATTCACCGGTCTCGTGGTTGGCATCCGCATGGAGACGGACCGCTCCCATCATCTCACCCGTGTCGCCATCGAAGGCGACGAACGCGATGGCACGCGCGTAGTCGAGCTGCGTCAGGCGGGCGAGGAACGTGTGGCTGAAATCGCGGACCGGGGCGAAGAAGCGAAGGCGCAGGTCCTCCGGCGTGATCTTCTCGAAGAAGCGCCGGAACTCCGCCTCGTCCTCCGGCCGGACGGGCCGGACGAAAGCCGTCCGCCCGTTGCGCAGCTCGATATGGCGCTCCCATTCCTTCGGGTACGGCCGCACCGCGAAGCGCGGATGGCCGCTGCCCTTCCGGGTCTCGGGCGCGACCGCCACCCGGGCATCGACCGCGACCACGCCGGTATGGTCGGCGAGCAGCGGGTTGATGTCGAGTTCGCGGATCTCGGGGATATCGGCCGCCATCTGGGCGAGCTTCACCAGGGCGAGAGCAATCGCCCCCTCGTCGGCCGCCGGAACGTCCCGATAGGCCTTCAGGCGTCGCGACACGCGGGTGCGGGCGATCAGGTCGTGGGCGAGCTTCAAGTCGAGTGGCGGCAGCGCCAGCGCCTTGTCGTTGATGACCTCCACGGCCGTGCCGCCGCGCCCGAACAGCACGACGGGACCGAAGGAGGGATCGTCCGCGAGACCCACGATGAGCTCGCGGGCCTTCGCCCGCCGCACCATGGGCTGAACGGTGACGCCCGTCACATGCGCCTGCGGCTTCAGGCGGGCGGCGCGCTCGAAGATCTCGGCGGCGGCCTTGCGCACCGCCTCCTCGGTCGTCAGGTCGAGCTTCACGCCGCCGATATCGGATTTGTGGACGATGTCGGGGGAAAGAACCTTCACGGCCACCGTGCCGCCTTCGGCAATGATCGGCCGGGCCGCATCGGCCGCTTCGTCCGGCGTCGTCGCGAGGATCACCGGGGCGGTCGGAATGTCGTAGGCCCGCAGGAGCGCGTTGACCTCCAAGGGATCGAGCCAGCGGCGGTTCTGCGCCAGCACGTGTTCGACGACGGCGCGGGCCGCGTCCGGGTCCGGGTCGAAGTCGTGGGGCAGGTTGTCCGGCGTCTCCATGAGCTGGTCCTGCGCCTCGCGGTAGCGCACGAGCTGGATGAAGCCGCGGACCGCATCGGCCTCGGTGGCGAAATGCGGAATCCGCGCCTCCTCGAACACGCGCGCCGAGTCCGGGTCCTCGCCGATCCAGGCGGCGAAGACCGGCTTCTGCCGGTACCCCCGGGCACGATCCCGCTTGACCACGTCCGCCACGGCGGCGGCCACGTCGGAGGCCCCGGCGATGGCCGTCGGGACGTTGAGGATGAGAACGGCATCGTTCTCCGGGTCGGAGAGCAGCGCCTCGAGCGCACCCGCGTAGCGGCTCGGTTCCGCGTCCCCGATGATGTCGATCGGGTTACCCCGGGACCAGGTCGGCGGGAGGATCGCGTTGAGGGTCTCGCGCGTCTTGTCCGACAGGGTCGCGAGCGTCCCGCCCAGGTCGATCAGCCGGTCGACGGCGAGAACCCCGATACCACCCCCATTGGTAAGAAGTGCCAATCGGTTGCCAGGAAACGGCTTCTGCCGCCCGAGTGTTTCCGCCGCCGCGAAGAGCTGGTCGAGATCGAGCACCCGCAGCAATCCGGCGCGGCGGAACGCGGCGTCGTAGACGGCATCGGATCCGGCGAGCGCGCCCGTATGGGTCGCGGCCGCCCGCGCCCCTTGAGCATGACGCCCGGCCTTGATGACCACCACCGGCTTGACGCGCGCGGCCGCACGGGCGGCGGACATGAATTTCTGCGCGTTGCCGATGGATTCGATGTAAAGCAGGATCGCCCGGGTCCCGCTGTCGGCAGAAAAGAAGTCCAGGCAATCGCTGAAGTCCACGTCAACCTTGTCGCCCAGGGAGACGATAGCGGAAAAACCCACCTGCCGCTGCGCCGCCCATTCCACGAGGCCCGCCGCCACCGCGCCCGATTGGGACACGAGCGCCAGATCGCCGGGCTTGGCGCTGTGGGCCGCAAAGCTCGCATTCATCCTGGCGCGCGGGGCCAGCACGCCGATGCAGTTGGGCCCGACGATGCGCAGGCCATGGGCGCGAGCCGCAAGCCTGACCTGATCGCTTAAGGATCCATCGCCATAGCCCATGCCCGCCGTCGCCACGATGGCGGCGCTCACGTCGCCCTCCCCGGCCTCCACGATCACGTTCAGCACCCGCTCCGGCGGCACGGCGACGACGACGAGATCGGGCACTTCGGGGAGCGCGGACAGGGAGGCGAAGCAAGGCCTTCCCTCGATCTCGACATGATGCGGATTGACGGCGAAGAGTTCCCCCTGGAAGCCGCCCGCAATAAGGTTGCGCAGGAAGGTCAGGCCGAGAGAGCTCGGACGCGGGCTGGCGCCGACCACCGCGATAGAGCGGGGATTGAAGAGCTTGTCGAGGCGATAGGTAGACATGGCGATCCTTCGGCCCGGGGGATATCACGCCACAACGTATTGCGCCCTCTCATAACCGCAATAGGAGCCGATCCTCAAAGGGCTAATCCCGCACCCACCGATAATGGGCATCGGGCATTCGTTCTTCGTTGCCGGAGCCATCTGTCGTGACGACCAGTTGAAAGCCCTGCCGTTCGTAGAAGCGGCGAGCCTGTGCGTTGTCCTGGAAGGTCCAGAGATTGAGCTCCGGTCGATCCGTTCTGACGGCGGATAGAAGAGCCTGTCCGACACCGCGTCCGTGCCAGGCCGGATCGACATACAGATGGTCTAGCCAATCGAGCCTTGCTCCGGCAAATCCGATCAGCCGCTCCTCGGCCCGCGCAATCCACACCTCGGACGTGGGAAAGACATGGTCGCGGAAAAAGGCCAGATCTTCCTCCGGCGTGTGGAGATCCGGCAGATAAGGCAGACAGGTCGTGCGGACATAGCGGTTCAGGCGCGCGACAGCCGGCATATCCGATAAAGTGGCACGGCGCAGGGTGAAGCGTGGCACTATCCCGCCATCACCCGTGTCGGCGGGAAAATCACCTCGACGAGGGTACCTTCGCTCGGCTGGCTCGCGATCTGGAGCGCTCCCCGGTTCGCCTCGACGAGCGCCTTGGTGAGCGGCAAGCCGAGCCCGGTGCCGCCACGCCTGCGCGACGTGGCTAGCTGGCGGAACGGCTCGAGGGCGGCCTCGACTTCCTCGGGCGTCATGCCGATGCCGGTATCGCGCACCCGGAAAGCCACCTCGCCCTGGTCGGTCATGGCGGTGGAGACGATCACCTGCCCGCCCGCATCCGTGAACTTGATGGCGTTGGACACGAGATTGAGCACGATCTGGCGCATGGAGCGCTCGTCGGCCACCACTGGAGGCAGCTTCGGGGCGAAGCTCATGCGCATGACGATGCGGTCACGCGCGGCCTGCGGCTGAAGCAGGGTCACGCAGGACGAGACCAGCTCGTTCAGGCTCACCCCCGTGAAGGACAGTTCCAGCCGACCGGCCTCGATCTTGGCGAGATCCAGGAGGTCGTTCACGAGGCTGATCACATGAGAGCCGGATGCGTGAATGTCCTTGAGATATTCCTTGTAGCGGTCATTGCCGATGGCTCCGAACCGCTCCTCGAGCATGACCTCGGCGAAGCCCAGAATGGCGTTCAAGGGCGTCCGAATTTCATGGCTGATGGTAGCCAGGAGATCGGATTTCTGGGCGCTCGCCTCCTCGGCCGCGTGCTTGGCACCGATGAGCTCGCCCTCGGTCCTCTTGAATGCCGTGATGTCGCGGAGAACCGCGCAGAACCGCCGGTTCGGCCCGTCGCCCAATCGCCCCATAGTCATGAAGAGCGGGATCGATCCGCCTTGACGCTCCCGGCCGACGACCTCGCGCCCGTCGTTGAGCAGGCTTCGCATGCCTGGCGAGCGCAGGCTTTCGAGATAATCGAGGGCCACCATGTGGCTTTCCGGCGCCAGGAGCACGGTGATGGCGTCGCCCGCCACCGCCTGCTCATCGTAGCCGAACAGCGCTTCGGCCGAGCGGTTGAGCGAGAGGATCCGCCCCGTCTCATTGAGCACGATCACGCCGTCGGTCGCCGTGTCGAGAATTGCCTCCAGCTCCTGGACGCGGCTGTCCTGGGGCTGTGTCTCCACGCTCAACGCCCTGCGGATGACCATCAGGTCCGCCGGCTCACCCTCCCACTCGGCGGAGGAGGAGCGCACGCTGACGGCGATGTTCTCGTTGCTCTGCGTGGTCAGCGCGAGTGCGAAATCCTCGTCGCCCGTCCCACCGAGAGCGGGAGAACCTCGGAACAGATGAACGATACCGCCAGCGGACCGGATCCGCTCGACATCCTCATAGCCCGTCAGGCCCAAAAGGAACCGGTTGGCGAACAGGATAGTCTCGCGGCGATGGACCAGAATCCCGATCGGCAGCCGGTCAAGAATATCGTTGTGAGCCGCCGGGGTCATGGATGGCAGGGGAAGTATCGGCTCTGGCGCTACGGCGGGCTCGATTTCCTCGGGATCAGCCTCCTCGGTCGAGGGCGTACCTTCCTTGAGGCGTGCTCCAAGGGCACGCGCGATTTCACGGAACGCGTTGCGCTCCGTGCTGGAGAGGCCCGATCCCTGGGACTGCTGCTTCTCGGCAGGGCGGGAGCGTTCGTCGGGTTCAGGCTCGTGCGACTTCGGGCCGGAGAGCGCCGCGGCCACTTGGTTGCGCAAGTTCGAGAACCAGGTTTCCTCGTCCGAGGGAGCGGCCTCGTCCGCAGGCTCGTCAGCCGGCATTTCCTCAGGTGGACGGAACGGCAGGGTCTCGTCGTTGACAAGGCTTTGCGCAATCAGATCGGCGGCCGCATCCGGAATCGTCCGCTCCTGGACGGCGTCCATGCGCAGGAGGCCGAAGCCCCGGAAACCGATGAGCTCCCGGCCTGGGCCGAAGACAGGCATCCCGGCCCAATCAACAGGGACTTGCAGCGGGGAATTGTCGATGCTCCAGAGAATCGTGCGCCCGCTCCAGGTCTCGCGGCGGGCGAACAGGGCCGCGACACTCCCATCCGGATCCTCCACGACGCTCCGTGACACCTCCTCCCAGGTCTGGCCGACGATGTTGCCGGCCATGGCTCCCACAGCCAGGGGAAGATCGTGTGATACATCGGTGAAACGTGTTGCTGCATCCGTGTGCCAGATGAAGCGAACCGGACCGGGGCGCCTTTCCGGCAGACGAGTGGTATCGTCTTCCACTTGCGTTGATGGCTCGCTGCCTGGAGGCTCCGATGGCCGGGCCGAGCGGGAGAAAGAGGGCTCTTTCGGCACGGGTCCGACGAAGGCCGTCACGAGAACGGTCTCGCCGTTCTCCAGGGACGCCAGGCGGCAGAGGGTTGCAACCGGCAGCCACGGACGGGAGGGATCGAGCCGCAGGCGCTCCTTTAGGGCGCCATGCTGGGGTGCAAGCCCCTCTGCCAGCGCCTTGATCCGATCCCGGGCCCGGAGACCTGGGCTGGTCCGGCCATCTTCATCGGTGAGCGCATTCCGCAATTTTTCAGCGGCAGGCGATGCCCAGAGCAGCCTCTCCCCTGCCCGATCCCAGACGAGCACGCCCGCTCCAGGCTCGGCCAGAAGGCTCAAGCCGGGTTCGGTAGCAAGCTGCGCGATCAGCGCTTCGAATGGGTTGGGACCACCCGTCATCAACGGCCCTTGTGGTGAAAGAACTGAGAGTCACTCAAGAAGAGCTTCTAGACTAATATCGACTGCCAAGCATGCAAGGCAGGACACTTGAATCCTTTTACTTTCAGGTAACCTTAATAAGGCGAGGCACGAGGGAGTTGATTTTGCATCGCACAATGTGATATTGCACTGCACAAATACCTGACGATAAGGAGCATCCCATGGCCACGAATCCGACCCAGAATTACGAAGTCCCCCCGGAAATGCGCGATTTCGCCGAGAAGAGCGTCGAGCAGGCCCGCAAGGCCATCGACGGTTTCATGAGCGCCGCCCAGAAGACGGCCGACACGTTCGAAGGATCGGCGAACACCGTCCAGGCCAGCGCCAAGGATGCCGCCCGCAAGACCTTCGCCTATACCGAGCAGAACCTTTCGGCCGCTTTCGACCTCGCCCAGCGGATGGTGCGCGCCAAGGACATGCAGGAAGCCATGCAGATCCAGGCCGAGTTCGTTCGGACCCAGTTCGAGGCGATGCAGACCCAGATGAAGGAATTCGGCTCCCTGGCTCAGTCGGCCATGAAGCAGCCGGGCTCCAAGAAGTAACCTCCTTCTCCCTTAAACCTTGCGAGGACCTCACGATGGCGGAAGTGAAGAAGCCTAAAGCCAAGACGACAGCCAAGAGCGTGCAGAAGGCCGACGATCTCGTCGAAATGGCTGCCATCTCGGCAGCCGAGACGGTCGAGGCCGTCGCGGACAGGAAGCCCGCTTCGTTGCCTGTGACGATCGCTGCGCCCGTCGAGGCAGGTGCCATCTTCTCGTCCGCCAAGAAGCAGGGTGACGTCTTCCGCAAGGCCATGAGCGAGGCCGTGGCGGCCTCGGCCCAGGGTGCCCTGGAAGTGAACGACAAGATCATCGACGCCATGAACACGCAGCACCATGCTGCCCTCGACCTGTGGCGCTCGACGATCAGCCCCTCTCCTCTCCCCGAGGTTTTCAGGGCCCAGAGCCAGGCGACGCGCCAGGCTTACGAGACCGCCTCCGCCCAGTGGAAGGACATCGCCGAGACGACGGCACTCTGGTTCACGAAGAGCCTGGAGCCGCTGCAATCGGCGCTGCACCGTTCGGCCCGCTGAGCAGACTATCCTGCTGCAATTCCTTAGGCTAAAGGCTCGGCCACTCAGGCCGAGCCTTTTTCATGTCATCACCCGTTCCCGCCGTCATTGCCGTCGTCATCCGCGAAGACCGGACATTGCTTGTCCGCCGGGCCAATCCGCCCGATGCGGGGCTTTGGGGCTTTCCCGGCGGGAAGATCGAGTTCGGCGAGACGGTCATGAATGCTGCGACCCGGGAGCTTCTCGAAGAGACCGGCATCGAGGCTGAAGCCCAGGACATCATCACCACTCTCGATGTTCTCGTACGGGATTCTTCCGGCCTGGTGGAGCAGCACTACATCCTGATCGCCGTTCAGTGCCGCTGGCTATCGGGCGAGCCCGCTGCCGGCGACGATGCTCTCGAAGCTCGCTGGTTCGATCTTGCAGATCTTGATCCGCGCCGACTGGCCATGAGCGCCGATGTGGATGTGATCGCCCGAAGGGCTCACGCGGCCTCGAACCCGGGCCGTTCCTGATCGTGGCGCGACAACAAAAAGGCCCCGCCTGGAAAAGGCGAGGCCAAGTTCTGTCTCTTGCTTTGAGGCCTCGCGGCCAAACTTCACGCCGCGATCTGCGCATAATCGGACTCCGATCTCAAGACGAACGCAGGCACCATGGTTGATGACCAGTAAACATTCATCATTCATCAAGCATGTTTCGACTGATGACGCCCGAGCATATTGCAACAATCTCTCGCGATCCCTTATTAGATCCGTGACAGGCAATAAATGCCTATCCGATCTTTTGTTGCTAAGCACGGAATACAGTAATGCGTCACTCTGCTCTCGGACTTCTCGCTGCCACTGCGGCTCTCGCCATTGCGGCTTCGACGGCTCACGCGGCTGACCTGCCGAGCCGCTACTCTCCTGCTCCGGCCTATAATGCGCTCCCGATCTTCACCTGGACGGGCTTTTATGCCGGTCTGAATGCCGGCTATGGCTGGAACGTCGGCGACAGCCGTTTCTATGACCCGGCCTTCGGCACGATCAGGGGCAGCCGCGGCGGCGGCTTCGTGGGCGGCGCCCAGGCCGGTTACAATTACCAGTTCGGCATGTTCGTGGCCGGCGTGGAGACCGACCTTCAGTACGCCGCCGTCGGCAACAAGGGCGCATCCTACGGCACCACGTATTATGATGGTGACTCCGACGGCTTCTTCGGCACGATCCGCGCCCGCGCCGGCGTCGCCTTCGACCGCGCCCTCGTCTACGGCACGGGCGGCTTCGCCTACGGCGATGTCGGCGGCAACCGCGGCTACGATCCGGTGCTCGGCCATCATACCGGCGATGAGGTCAACTGGGGTTGGACGCTCGGCGGCGGCGTGGAATACGCCATCACCAACAACTTCACGGCCAAGGTCGAAGGCCTCTATGTCGATCTCGACACGAAGGACAACTATGTGCTCGGCGGCCGCGTGAACGTGAACCGCGATGCGGAATTCGGCGTGATCCGCGCAGGCCTGAACTACAAGTTCAACTGATCACATCGTACTCTCAAAAGTGAAGAAGGCCCGGTGCTGCCACCGGGCCTTCTTGCGTCATGAAGCAATGAAAAAGCATCAGGGATCGTTGACGCCTTTCGGCACCCTGAACGCACCCTGAGGAGTCTCGTCCCGCTTGAGCGCCAAAAGGCGCCGCGCGGCAATCCCACCGGGCTCGGGCGAATAGAGCCTGTTGTTGAGCACCTCGATCTGCCAGCGCTGCAATTCGAGCAGAGCCTGCAAGCCCCTCACCCGGGCCTGGAGAGCGAGAGCATCCTTCAAAGGGTCTGGTCCGCCAGTCGTCATGGGACCATCCCTGGCAATCTTGGGATGAATCATGTCTGAACGCGCAATGTGAGAGGCTGAACACTAACTAGCTTCAACGGCCAAGAAAACGTCCTCGGCGGCCTTGGGAAAGGAGCCCAAGCTAGACAATATTACGCCAGAAATATGACCCGTTCTCCTGTCCAGATTGTCGCGCAGGAACCCGGGGATATGTCAGGCAGTTGCACCTGCATAGCTTGCTGGAGATCATCATGCCTGAGCCACGTTACGAAATGGAGGCGGAAAAGATCCTCACCGCGTTGAAGACTGCGACGCCGGACGAGCATGCCTTGATGCAGAGCCGCCGCCTTCTGGCCGAAGCCTTGGAGCAAGCGGAGCAACGCGGGCGTCGGATCGCTGGGCATCAGAAGGAATCGAGCGGCTAAGGTTCTTCAGAGATCCCTAACGATGGACGTGCGACATTGACGGCGAGGAACGGCCCCTTGCGAGGGACGTTCCTTCTTCGTGTGTGCCAGGACACAGCGGAACGACCTTGGACATGGTGATGTCCGAGCGTTGGGAGAACCAATCAATGCGCTCTTCTTTGCTTGCGACCATGCTCGGCACCCTGGGTGTCTTCGCAGCCGGCTCTGCAGCTCTGTCGGCCGACACGCGCATTGCCTCCATGCCTTTCAGCGAATGTCTTTCGATCATCAACGAAGCCGCGCAGGACGTCGACGAGGAACCGGTCAAGCTTGTCAGCACGGACGACATGGTCACGGTTCGGATCAACGCGTCCGACGGTTTCGTTACCGTGTCTTGTGACAAGAGCGCCAGCAAGATGACCTTGACCAAGAGCCCGGTTCCCGAAGCGGCCGGCCTGACGGCAGACGCTCACTGACGCTTCACAGGTCCAAGCAGCTTGAAATGAAACGGCGAGCCGAAGCTCGCCGTTCTTGTGTCGGTAGGCTGGCGTGAGCGCCCGCCGTCACTTTTTCCTGTTGTAGACGTCGAGGGAGACGGCTGCGAGCAGCACGAGGCCCTTGATGACCTGCTGGTAGTCGATGCCGATGCCGAGGATCGACATGCCGTTGTTCATGACGCCCATCACGAAAGCGCCGATGACGGCGCCCGTCACCTTGCCGACGCCGCCGGTGGCCGACGCGCCGCCGATGAACACGGCCGCGATCACGTCGAGCTCGAAGCCGAGACCGGCCTTCGGGGTCGCGGTGTTGAGGCGCGCCGCGAAGATGAGACCCGCGAGACCCGCCAGCACGCCCATATTGACGAAGGTGAGGAAGGTCAGGCGCTCGGTCTTGATGCCCGACAGCTTGGCCGCCTTCTCGTTGCCGCCGAGCGCGTAGATGCGCCGGCCGATCGTGGTGCGATTCGTCACGAAAGCATAGAGCGCGATCAGCACGGCCATGATGACCAGCACGTTCGGCAGGCCGCGATAGGTCGCCATCAGGTAGCAGAACGCGATCACGAGAACGGCGAGCAGGCCGTTCTTGAAGGCGAACAGGCCGAAGGGTGCGGTCTCGACCGCGTGCTTCAGCTGGTTGGCGCGGCTGCGGAAGCTGAAATAGACCAGTGCGGCCACGCTGGCGACGCCGAGGAACAAGGCCGTGTAGTTGAAGCCCTCGCCACCGAAGACGTCCGGAAGGAAGCCGGAGCTCAGGCGCTGGAACACGACCGGGAACGGACCGACCGACATGCCGCCGAGAAGCGCCAGGGTCAGGCCCTTGAAGACGAGCATGCCCGCAAGCGTGACGATGAAGGAAGGGACCTTGAAATAGGCGACCCAATAGCCCTGCGCGGCGCCGATCATGCCGCCCACGATCAGGCACGCGATGGTGGTCGTCACGGGATCGAAGCCCCAGCGCACCATCATCATGGCAGCGAGGCCGCCGACGAAGCCCACGATGGAGCCGACCGAGAGGTCGATATGCCCGGCCACGATGACCAGCAGCATGCCCAGCGCCATGATGACGATGTAGCTGTTCTGGAGCACCAGGTTGGTGAGGTTGAGAGGCCGCAGCAGGGTTCCGTCGGTCACCACCTGGAAGAACAGCATGATGACCAGGAGCGACAGCAGCATGCCGTAGTCGCGGAAATGGGTTTTGACGAATTCCGTCCACGACGTCTTCTGCTGGGGAACCTGGATCTCGTCGGCGGTTCTTGTGTCCATCTCAGCGTCTCCCCGACTTAACGATGGCGTGCATGATCTTTTCCTGGGATGCCTCGGCACGATCGAGCTCGGCGATCAGGGAGCCTTCGTTCATGACATAGATCCGGTCGCACATGCCGAGCAGTTCCGGCATCTCCGATGATATCACGAGGACGCCCTTTCCGGCATCGGCCAGCCTGTTGATGATCGTATAGATTTCGTATTTCGCCCCGACATCGATGCCGCGGGTCGGCTCGTCCAGGATCAGGATCTCCGGATCGGAGAAGAGCCATTTGCTCAAAACCACCTTCTGCTGATTGCCGCCGGAGAGGTTCACCGTCTCCTGGAAGACGTTGGAGCACCGGATCCGCATCTGGCCCCGGTAATCGTTGGCGACCGCCAGCTCCCGGATGTCGTCGATGACGAGGTTCTTGGAGACGCCCTCGAGATTGGCGAGCGTCACGTTCTTGCGGATGTCCTCGGCCAGAACCAGGCCATAGGTCTTCCGGTCCTCGGTGGCATAGGCGATCCCGTTGGATACGGCCTTCTCGACCGTGCTCACGTCGATCTCCTTGCCGTGCAGGGTGACGCGGCCGGAGATGTTCTGGCCGTAGCTGCGCCCGAACAGGCTCATGGCGAACTCCGTCCGCCCTGCCCCCATCAGCCCGGCAATGCCGACGATCTCGCCACGCCGGATGTTCAGGTTGACGTTCTTGACCACCTGCACATGACTGTGGAGCGGGTGATAGGCCGACCAGTTCTCGACCTGGAAGATGGTCCCGCCGATCTTCGGCTCACGCTTGGGATAGCGATCCTCCATGGTGCGGCCCACCATGCCGCGGATGATGCGATCCTCGCTCACTGCTTCAGTCCGGCAATCCAGCGTCTCGACCGTGCCGCCGTCGCGCAGGACCGTGATGGAATCGGCAACCTTCGAAATCTCGTTCAGCTTGTGCGAGATCAGGATCGAGGAAATCCCCTGCTCCTTGAACTGGAGCAGCAGGTTCAGGAGCGCATCGCTGTCTTTCTCGTTTAGGCTCGCGGTCGGCTCGTCGAGGATGAGAAGCTTCACCTTCTTCGAGAGCGCCTTGGCGATCTCCACGAGCTGCTGCTTGCCGACGCCGAGATTGGTGATCAGCTCGTCGGGCGATTCCTTGAGGCCGACGAGCTTCAGCAGCTCCTTGGTCTTCGCGAACGCGACGGACCAGTCGATGACGCCGTACTGGGCCTGCTCGTTACCGAGGAAGATGTTTTCCGCGATCGACAGGAGCGGTACGAGCGCCAGCTCCTGGTGGATGATGATGATGCCGAGCTTCTCGCTGTCGGCGATTCCCGAGAAGCGCCGCTCCTCGCCTTCGTAATGGATCTCGCCGGAATAGGAGCCGTGCGGATAGACGCCGCTCAGAACCTTCATCAGGGTGGATTTGCCGGCGCCGTTCTCGCCCACCAGGGCGTGGATCTCGCCGGCCCTGACCGAGATGTTGACGTTGTCCAGCGCCTTCACGCCGGGAAACGTCTTGGTGATCCCCCGCATTTCAAGGATCGCATTCATCGCATGTCCTCAGGCAACAGGCCTCTAGCGCATCGTGCGGAAAAGTGGCTCCGGTTTTCCGCGCCGTACGATGCGCTCTTCAAAGAGTGTAGCATCGGATCCGATCCCAAAAGTGGGATCCACTTTTTGGGTCCGATGCTCTGAAATGAGCAAGGACCCTGCGCGGGTGCGCAGGGTCCATTCGTCGTCCGGACCAATTACTTGAACTGGTCTTCCTTGTAGTAGCCGCTGCCGACCAGAATTTCCTTCCAGTTCGAAGCATCGACGCTGACCGGCTTCAGCAGGTAGGCGGGAACGACCTTCACGCCGTTCTCGTAGGTCTTGGTGTCGTTGACTTCGGGCTGTTTGCCGGAGAGCACGGCGTCGACCATGTTGACCGTCACCTTGGCCAGCTCGCGGGTGTCCTTGAACACCGTCGAGGTCTGCTCTTTGGCGAGGATCGACTTGATCGAGGGCACTTCTGCGTCCTGGCCGGTGATGATCGGCATCGGCTGCTTCGGCGAGCCGTAGCCCACGCCCTTGAGCGACGAGATGATGCCGATGCTCAGGCCGTCATAGGGCGAGAGAACCGCATCGACGCGCTTGTCGGTGTAGAAGGCGGAGAGCAGGTTATCCATGCGGGCCTGGGCCACCGCGCCGTCCCAACGCAGGGTCGAGACCTTGTCCATGCCGGTCTGGCCGCTCTGCACCTTGAGCTTGCCGCTCTTGATGTAGGGGTCGAGCACGGACATGGCGCCGTTGTAGAAGAAGAAGGCATTGTTGTCGTCGGGGGAGCCGCCGAACAGCTCGATGTTGAACGGGCCCTTGCCTTCCTTGAGGCCGAGCGCCTTCTCGATATAGCCGCCCTGGAGCACGCCGACCTGGAAGTTGTCGAAGGTGGCGTAGTAGTCGACGTTCTTGGAATTGCGGATCAGGCGGTCATAGGCGATGACCTTGATGCCCTTGTCGGCGGCCTGCTGGAGCGCATCGGAGAGCGTCGTGCCGTCGATGGCCGCGATCACGAGCACCTTGGATCCCTTGGTGATCATGTTCTCGATCTGGGCCAGCTGGTTCGGGATGTCGTCTTCCGCATATTGCAGGTCGACGTTGTAGCCCTTCTCTTTGAGCACCTTGACCATGTTGTTGCCGTCGTCGATCCAGCGCGCGGACGACTTCGTCGGCATGGCCACGCCGACCGTGCCCTTGTCCTGCGCCTGCGCGGCGCCAAGGAGGCCAAAGGCTCCCAGAGCCACGGCCGCTATTGTGGTCGTGAATGTCTTCAAGGTCGTTCTCCCTCTCGTCCATGCCCGGAACGACATTCTCGCGCCCGGCGCATATTCACATTCTTCGTTCCAAGGTCCGAGTCGGTGCGGCTTTTCCGGCGCCGATCCGCCTGCCTTTTGGATCCATCATAACGGCAGAGCAGTCCTCGGGAACAGCCCCACCTCATGCCATCATGAGCGTGTGTTAGACCTCTCCTAACGGCCAATAAATCATACTATAATACTATTTTGTCCGGCAAGACTCCCGAGCGGCGATGATCCGCTTGCAGGCTGCCCTGGCGGATCGCCGGCGAGACTATTCCCCCGAGAAAGCATGAACCTGGACCGTCGCCAGCGCGCTCTCCGCATGCTTGATCCGGACCCGCTCCGCCGCTTGGAGGATCAGCTCCGACATGGCCTCGCTCGCAGCCACCGGACTCCCCTGCTCGATAGCATCGAATACCGCCTGATGCTGCCCCATCACTTCCCGGAAGCGGTCGTCGCTGGAGACCGGAGAGCTGATCGTGAACGATGTCGCCAGGGCGGCTCCGATGACGGAGCCGATCGATTGCAGGAAGGGGTTGGCAGATGCCTCGAGGATGGCCTGGTGAAACGCGAGATCGGCCTTCGTGAAGCCCTGCCGGCTGCTCTCGCATTGGTACATGGCCTGAAGCGCCCGGTGCATCTCCGTCAGCTGCTCCGGCGTCCGCCGTACCGCAGCGGTGGCGCAGGCCAGAGGCTCCAGCATCTGCCGGATTTCGAAGAGCCATCCGAGGAAGCGGGCATCGACACCGATTTCGAGATGCCATCCGAGGATGTCTGCATCGAACATGTTCCAGTTGTTGCGGTCGAGAACCTTCGTGCCGACCTTCGTCTTGGACTCGATCAGGCCCTTTGCCGCCAGGGTCTTCAGCGCCTCCCGGAGCGCCGTTCGAGAAACCCCGTAGAGCTCCATCAGCTCCGCATCGCCCGGCAGGGTGCTGCCGACGGGGAAACGGCCCTGCATGATGTTCTGACCGATCCCATGGGCAACGAGATCATGGGCTGATCGCGCTCTCGCAGGCCTCTGGACACCGTTCAGCAACACCATTCTCCCCTTCTTTTACCTTGTGCGAAGCGACGCCGCCGACAGGCCGCGCTGCAGCACGATGAATGCGAACAGCAGGGCCCCGATGGCGATCTTGGTCCACCACGAGCTCAAGGTCCCCTCGACCGTGATGTATGTCTGGATCAATCCCTGGATGAGCACGCCCACGAGGGTGCCGATGATCGTCCCGTAGCCTCCCGTGAGCAGGGTGCCGCCGATGACCACCGCCGCGATCGTGTCGAGCTCGACGCCGGTCGCGGCCAGGGAGTACCCGGCGGACGTATAGAAGGAAAAGACGATTCCGGCCAAGGCCGCCAGGAAACTCGACAGCATGTAGATGCGGATCGTCGTTCGCCCTACGGGCACGCCCATCAGTTCCGCCGAGGTCCGGTTGCCGCCGAGCGCATAGACATTGGCGCCGAAGCGCGTGAAATGCGCCAGGACGATGCCGACCGCGAAGGTCAGCAGCATCACCATGGCGATGAAGGTCACCCGCCCGCCTCCCGGCAGGCCGAAGGCGATGTCCGTGATCCGGCCATAGGCGGGCGCGTTGATCGGGATCGAATCCGTGGTGAGTACGAAGCACAGGCCGCGCGCCAGGAACATGCCCGCCAATGTGACGATGAAGGCGGGGATCTGGAAGGTGTGGATCAGGAGGCCCATGCCGGCCCCGAACAGAGCCGCGATGCCGAGGATGAGAATGAAGGCAATGTAGGGGTTGAGCCCGTATTTCTCGATGGAGACGGCGAGGAACACGCCCGTGAAGGCGATGACAGAGCCGACCGAGAGGTCGATGCCCCCGGACAGGATTACGAATGTCATGCCGACAGCCACGATGCCCAGGAAGGCATTGTCGGTCAGAAGATTACCGATCACGCGGGTCGAGGCGAAGCTCGGAAACTGCGCCAGGCAGATCAGGTAGCCGACGATGAAGACGGCGAGCGTGATGAGAACCGGAAGATGACGCCTGATCATGCTCTTGCCTTCCAGACGGAACGGACGGCGGACAATACGGGCGACTGGGCGAGAAGCACGGCGAGCACCACGATGGCCTTCACGATGAGGTTGTACTCGGGCGGATAGCCGCTCAGCAGGATGCCCGTGTTCATCGCCTGGATGATCAGTGCACCGACGACCGAGAGGCCGAGGCTGAAGCGCCCGCCGAACAGGGACGTGCCGCCGATCACGACGGCAAGGATGGCATCGAGTTCGAGCCAGAGCCCGGCATTGTTGGCATCGGCTCCCCGGATGTCCGCCGTCACGATCAAGCCGGCGATCGCCGCGCACAGGCCGCACCACATATAGACCGCGATGGTCACGACCTTCGTGCCGATGCCCGCATAGGCGCTGGAGCGAACATTGGCCCCAATGGATTCGATGAAGAGGCCGAGGGCCGTGTAGCGGACAATGAAATGCGTGATGATCAGCATCACGATGGCGATCACCACCGGCATCGGCAGCATCAGGAAGGAGCCGCCGCCGATGGCAGCGAACCCCTCGCTCACGAAGGTAATGATCTGCCCTTCGGTGATCAGCTGCGCGAAGCCACGCCCTGCCACCATCAGGATCAAGGTCGCCACGAAGGGCTGGATTTCAAGGACCGCGACGAGGAAGCCGTTCCAGAGGCCACACGCGAGACCGATGCCCGCAGCCGCCGCCAGCGCGACGGGCAGCGGATAGCCCTGCGCGGTCAATGTGGCGGCCATGGCGCCCGCGATCGCCATGACGGCTCCGACGGAGAGATCGATTCCCCGGGTCGCGATGACGAGCGTCATCCCCAAGGCCAGGATGGCGACCGGCGCGCCGCGGTTCAGGACGTCGATGAGGCTGCCGAAGAGCCGCCCGTCCTGCAGGCGCAGGGCAAAGAAGTCGCGGAAGACGAGCCAGTTGACGAGAAAGACGACGAGGAGCGCCGCGACCTGCGGAAGCCCCTTGGGAAGCGTGCGAGCGCTACTCGCCTGAATCATGCCGCTCATGAATGGCCCGCGATGGTTGTCATGATGGTATCGGCGCTCACCTCGGCTCCGGAGAGTTCGCGCACATGCCGTCGGTCGCGCAGAACGACGACCCGGTCGCTGTAAGAGGCGATCTCCTCCAGCTCCGACGAGATGACCAGAAGGGCAAGCCCGTCCTCGCACAAACGCTCGATCAGGCGGATGATTTCCGCATGCGCCCCCACGTCGATGCCGCGCGTCGGCTCGTCGAGGATGAGGAAGCGCGGCTCGGTGGCAAGCCAGCGGGCGAGCAGCGCCTTCTGCTGATTGCCGCCGGAGAGAAGCCCGATGGGCTTTTCCGCATCCGGCGTACGGATGTCGAGAAGCTTGATAAAGCGGTCGGCGATCTCTTCCTGCTTGCGCCTCGGGATCAGCCGCAGCCAGCCGCGCTGCGCCTGGAGCGCCAGGATGATGTTCTCGCGCACGGACAATTCCGCCACGACCCCTTCCGTCTTGCGATCCTCGGGCGTGAACCCGAACCGCAGCCGGGCCGCATCGCGCGGCGTGGCGATGCGCACGGGCCTGCCGTCGACGAAGGCCTGTCCGCTGTCGGCGCGCTCGATGCCGAAGACCAGTTTGGCCGTCTCCGTGCGGCCGGAACCGAGCAGGCCCGCGAGCCCCACCACCTCGCCGGGACGCACAGCCAGATCGAACGGCTCCAGGAGGCGGCGCCTGCCGTAATTCTTGAACGCGACGAGCGGCTCGCCCGTGACGGCTTTGCGCTGATTGCGGTGGAGCGCTTCCGCGGCAAGCTCGCGTCCCAGCATCATGGAAACGAGTTCGATGCGCGGCAGCTCCGCGATGGGGCGTGAGCCCACGAGGCGCCCGTTGCGCAGAACGGTGATCCGGTCGCAGACCGCATAGACCTGATCGAGGAAATGCGTGACGAACACGATGCCGATGCCGCGGCTCTTGAGATCCCTCAGGATCTTGAACAGCGTCTCGACCTCATGCGCGTCGAGACTGGCGGTCGGCTCATCGAGAATCAGCACCTTGGCCGAGAGATCGACCGCGCGGGCGATGGCGACGATCTGCTGCACGGCCACTGAGTAGGTGCTCAACGGATTGGCGACATCGATGTCGAGACCATAGCCTGCCAGCAGTTCTTGAGAGCGGCGGCGCATCTCGCCGGTGCGCACGAGGCCGAAGCGGTGCGGCTGGCGGCCGATGAAGAGGTTTTCCGCCACCGACAGGTTCGGC
This sequence comes from Microvirga sp. 2MCAF35, assembly GCF_052115545.1. Taxonomy (NCBI): domain Bacteria; kingdom Pseudomonadati; phylum Pseudomonadota; class Alphaproteobacteria; order Hyphomicrobiales; family Methylobacteriaceae; genus Microvirga; species Microvirga sp. 2MCAF35. The sequence goes on along the minus strand of NZ_JBFRGW010000026.1, from coordinate 45,841 downwards.
AGAAGATTGACTTCCTGATAGACCGTTCCGATGCCGAGCGAGAGCGCGTCCGCGGGATCCCGTGCATCGATCTCCTGACCGTCGAGCCGGATGGTGCCGCCGTCGCGCTTGAAGACGCCGGTCAGCACCTTGATCAGGGTCGACTTGCCGGCCCCGTTCTCGCCGAGCAGGCCGTGGATCTCGCCCGCATGCAGCGTGAAATCCACGTGGTCGAGCGCCTGCACACCCGGAAAGCCCTTCGTGAGGCCTCGGATCTCAAGAAGCTGAGGCTGCTCTGTCAACGATGGCATCGGTCCTCGCTGTCCCATAAACGAGGCAGCAGGCGATCCCTCGCCTGCTGCCCTGATCGCTTGACGATTTCAGTAGAGGTCCTTGCGCTTGTCGTATTCGGCCTTCGCCGTCTCGGGCGTGAAGACCTTGGATTCCGTCTGGATCCACTTCTTCGGCGCGGTGCCATCTTTCTTGAACGCCATGACGGCATCGAGCGCCGGGCCGGCCATGTTCGGCGTCAGCTCGACCGTGACGTTGGCCTCGCCGTCGGACATCGCCTTGAAGATATCCGGAACGCCGTCGATGGACACGATCTTGATGTCCTTGCCGGGCTTCAGGCCGGCTTCCTTGATGGCCTGAATGGCGCCGATCGCCATGTCGTCGTTATGCGCGTAGACGGCACAGATGTTCTTGCCGCCGCCTTCCGCCTTGATGAAGCTTTCCATCACTTCCTTACCCTTGGTGCGGGTAAAGTCGCCGGACTGCGTGCGGATGATCTTCATGCCGGGATTGGCGGCAACGACCTGATCGAAGCCCTTCTTGCGGTTGATCGCCGGGCTCGAGCCGACAGTGCCCTGCAGTTCCACCACGTTGCACTTGCCGCCGGTTTCCTTGGCGAGCCACTCGCCGGCCACCTTGCCTTCATACACGGTGTCGGACGTCACGGCCGTGAGGTAGAGCGACTCGTCCTTCGTATCGATGGAACGGTCGAGCAGCACGACCGGGATCTTGGCGTCCTTGGCCTCTTTGAGAACCGCGTCCCAGCCCGTCGATACGACCGGCGCGATGAAGATCGCATCCACGCCCTGCGCGATGAAGGAGCGCACGGCGCGGATCTGATTTTCCTGCTTCTGCTGCGCGTCGGAGATCTTCAGGTCGACACCGCGCTTCTCGGCCTCGATCTTCGAGACCTTGGTCTCGGCGGCACGCCAGCCGGATTCCGATCCGACCTGCGAGAATCCGATGGTCATTTTGTTCTGAGCGTAAGCGGCACCTGAGGACAGCATCAGCGCAGCCATGCCGATCGTCGTCAGAAGATGACGAGCCTTCATATGCATTCTCCCTAAAATTGTCGTTGCTCTTCGACTTTAGCAGCCTTATCAGCTGACTATTAGTACTATTATATGAATCAAATGGGGCGCCTATTCAACCAAAGTCGCGCTCCAAAGCACATCATTTCACAGAGCGATACAGAGTTTCAAAGGCACTGAGAGACATGACCGAAGAGAAGAAACGCCAGCTTCGCAGCCAGGCTTGGTTCGGCCGTCAGGACAAGATGGGATTCTATTACCGCTCTTTCCTGAAGAACAGCGGCTTCCCGCAGGATCAGTTCGAGGGCCGTCCGGTTATCGGCATTTGCAACACCTGGTCCGAGCTGACGCCCTGCAACGCGCATTTCCGCACCATTGCCGAACATGTGAAATACGGCGTGCTGGATGCGGGCGGCTTCCCTCTCGAATTCCCCGTCTCGTCGCTCGGCGAAGTGACCATGCGCCCGACCGCCATGCTGTTCCGCAATCTCGCGGCCATGGACGTGGAAGAGGCGATCCGCGCGCATCCTCTCGACGGCGTCGTGCTTCTCATGGGTTGCGACAAGACCACCCCTGCCCTCCTGATGGGCGCGGCCTCGGCGGACCTGCCCACCATCGGCGTGTCGGGCGGACCGCAGCTGCGCGGGGTCTATCGCGGCAAATATATCGGATCGGGCACCAACATCATCTCCATGAGCGAGCAGCTGCGCGCCGGAGAAGTGACCCTGCAGGAATTCCACGAGGCGGAGGGCGGCATGAACCGCTCGGCCGGCCACTGCATGACCATGGGCACCGGCTCCACCATGGCGTCCATGGTCGAGGCGCTCGGCGTCGGCCTGCCGGAGAACGCCGCCATTCCGGCCGCCGACGCGCGGCGCAACCACCTCGCCCGCATGGCCGGGCGGCGCATCGTCGAGATGGTGAACGAGGATCTCGTGCTGTCGAAGCTCATGACGCGCCAGGCCTTCGAGAACGCCATCCGGACGCTCGCGGCCATCGGCGGCTCGACCAACGCGGTCGTGCATCTTCTCGCCATCGCCGGGCGGTGCGGCGTCGACCTGACCCTCGACGATTTCGACCGGCTCGGACGCGACATTCACTGCCTCGTCGACCTCATGCCCTCGGGCCGCTTCCTGATGGAGGATTTCTATTATGCCGGCGGCCTGCCTGTCGTGCTGCGGACGCTGGGCGAGCGCGGCCTGCTGCACAAGGATGCACTCACCGTCAACGGCAAGCCGATCTGGGAGAACGTGAAAGATGCCCCGTGCTGGAACCGCGAGGTGATCACCACCTTCGAGGAGCCGTTCAAGCCGGAAGCCGGCATCGCGATCCTGAAGGGGAACCTTGCTCCCAACGGCGCGGTCATCAAGCCTTCCGCCGCCTCTCCCGAACTCATGCAGCACACGGGCCGCGCGGTCGTGTTCGAGACCATCGAGGAGCTGCATCATCGCATCGACGATGAGGATCTCGATATCGACGAGACCTGCATCATGGTGCTGAAGAACTGCGGCCCGAAGGGCTATCCGGGCATGGCCGAGGTCGGCAACATGCCGCTGCCGCAGAAGCTGCTCAAGAAAGGCGTGCGCGACATGATCCGCATTTCGGATGCGCGCATGTCCGGCACGGCCTACGGCACGGTGGTGCTGCACGTGGCGCCGGAAGCCGCCGCCGGCGGCCCGCTGGCGCTGGTGCAGAACGGCGACCTCATCACGCTCGATGTGGCGGCGCGCAGCCTCCATCTTCACGTCGAGGCCGAGGAGATGGAGCGCCGCCGCGCCGCCTGGGTTGCGCCCGCGCCGCATGCCGACCGCGGCTGGGCCAAGCTCTATATCGACCACGTTCTGCAGGCCGACAAAGGTGTCGATCTGGACTTTCTCGTCGGACGGACGGGATCGCCCGTTCCGCGCGACAACCACTGAACGTGATACAAACCGTATTGTGCGGCCCCACGGTCCGCATGATGCGCTAACTATGAGCAAAAGCATCGAATCGATCCCAAAAGCGCATTCCATTTTGGGTCCGATGCTAGAAACATTCTCGAAGGGAGAAATCATGTCCTTGTCCGGCACGACCGCCACGCGCCCCTATCGTGGCGTATATCCCGTAGCTCCGACCATCTTCCATGACGACGGCAGGCTCGATCTCGAAGGCCAGAAGCGCGCCATCGATTTCATGATCGATGCGGGCTCCGACGGCATCTGCATTCTCGCGAATTTCTCGGAACAATTCCTGCTGACCGATACCGAGCGTGACACGGTGATGACGACGGTGCTCGAGCACGTGGCCGGGCGGGTTCCGGTCATCGTCACCGCCAGCCATTTCTCGACCGAGATCTGCGCCGACCGCTGCCGGCGGGCCGAAGCCGCAGGCGCAGCCATGGTCATGCTCATGCCGCCCTTCTTCGGCGCGACGCTGCGCGTGTCGGAGGCCGGGATCTATGAATTCTTCCGCAGGGTTTCGGATGCGATCACCATCCCGATCATGATCCAGGACGCCCCGATGGCCGGCACCTTCCTGTCGGCCTCTTTCCTGGCCCGCATGGCCAAGGAGATCGCCAATGTGTCCTACTTCAAGATCGAGGTGCCCGGTACGGCGGTGAAGCTGCGTGAGCTGATCGCCCTCGGCGGGGATGCCATCGAAGGTCCCTGGGACGGCGAGGAGGCGATCACCCTCATGGCCGATCTCGATGCGGGCGCGACCGGCGCGATGACGGGCGGAGCCTATCCGGACGGCATCCGCCAGATCATCGATCCCTACATGGCCGGCAACAAGGAGGAGGCCGCCGCCGCTTACGAGCGCTGGCTTCCGCTGATCAACTATGAAAACCGGCAGGGCTGGCTGCTGGCAGCCAAGGTGCTGATGAAGGAAGGTGGCGTCATCCGATCCGACGCCGTGCGCCATCCGTTGCAGCCCCTGCATCCGGAAACCCGCAAAGGCCTCCTCGAAGTGGCCCGCCGACTCGATCCGATGGTGTTGCGCTGGGGCCGATAACTTCGCCGCGGCATCTCGCCGACCTTGGGCCGTAGTGGGGCGCCGCAGCCGGAAGGTCGCGGCGCTCTTCCCTTTTGGGCGCCTGCCCCATGATGGAAACCGGCCGCGCGGGACTTATATGAGAGGAAGGCCCTACGAGATCCTATCCATGCCCGAGACAGACAATCAGCCGGAAGACGAATTGGAAGAGCTGAACGGTACGAAGCGGATCAACTTCCGCGACTATCCGAGTTCCGGCCTCGTTGTCATCGCCGCCCTCAGCTCAGGCTTGGGGTGGATGCTGTTCAAATGGCTCGGCAAGAAGCGCAAGACCCGAAACGGAACCGCGACCGAAGGTGGAGCACCCCCGTCCGCCCGGCCGGAGGCAGGGTCGTCAACTCCTGAACCGTGATGCCTATCCCCAGAGACGTGCTGCAGCGCACCGCCTTCTGAGACACACGGGATTATCTTAGGGAACCATTTGGAGGTTCCTATGGCTCATTCAGCCGTTTCCTTCGTTCTCGGCATTATCGCCCCCGTGGCGCTGGTCAGCTGGCTGCTCGTGCTTCATTGATGGGGCCCATCGCTCCGCTGCCCGCTTTATCGCGAGCGCCGACCTCATTGACGCAACCCGCCTGATCCAACCGGATTCTAAAATTTCGAATCGAACGCTCTGTCGCTCTGTATCTGGTTAGGAACATGGAGAACGGCCTCGCTCAACTCCTGAACCCGGGAGCAGCCCAGATGGCCCAGTGTCGTCCAGAACTCGCGCTGCAGGAGTTCAAGGGTCCGCCGAACGCCGTACTCGCCATCGGCCGCAAGACCGAGCGCGATGAGGCGTCCGAGCGCGACCGCATCGGCGCCCAAGGCAAGCGCCGTGACGATATCGCTGCCCCGGCGGATGCCCGAGTCGAAGATGATCGGGACATCCCGCCCCACCGACTTCCGAATGGACGGCAGGACGTCCAGCGTCGCGGGTGTCCGGTCAACCGTGCGGCCGCCGTAGTTCGAAACATAAAGTCCGACTGCGCCGGCATCGAGCGCCGCATGGGCGTCCCTGACGCTTGTGACGCCTTTGAGGATGCACGGGAGAGGCGCGCGGGCGATGACGCGCGCGGCCTGCTGCCAGGTCCAGCGCGGCTTCGTGAATTCCAGCAATTCGACAAGAGCAGCCGGATCGGACCGTCCCGGCCCGAAATTGGCGGGACCGCCCTCACCTCGGATGGAAAAGCGGTCTTCCATCATGCGCTCCCGCCACTGCCTGATAGGGGAGTATGTAACGCAAATGTACTTGTAGCCGGCGGCCTTGGCCCGTTCCATGAGAGCGACGGCGGCGTCTTCATCACCGACGAACGTCATCTGGAATATCGATGCCACGGAAGAGGCAGCCGCAATGTCCTCGAGCGGGAAGGATGCGGCCACCGGAACCATCTGCTGAATGCCGGCTGCTTCAGCCGCGCGCCCGATGGCGAGATGTCCGTCAGGGTGGAATGCGGCCTCGCCCCCGAATGGAGCGATGAAAGCCGGAAAGCTCAGCTCAAGTCCTAGAATATTGGTTCTTGTATCTGGGTTGTCGATTCCGGCGAAGAGCGGCGTGATAAAGCGATAGCGGCCGAATGCTGCCGTATTGTCCTTGAGAGTGACCTCGTCACCGGTGCCGCACCAGAGGTAATTCCACTCGACCTCCGACAGATGCCTCTGGGCATCCCGGTGGATTCCACGCAGGGTCGTGTACTTTTCGTTGGTCGAGTAGCGATCGTCGATCCGTCTGGTCTTCGTCTCTGTCATCGTCGGCATCCCCGGGACCGTGCAGGAATGCGTTAGCAATCCCAGGTCAACAAACCTCTGGAGGAATGGCTGCGGGCAGAGAAATGCCCGCAGCCCGATGTCATCGCTGAATGAGCGACAGCACTTGCTATCGCGCGGCGGTGATGATCACCTCGATCAGGCGATTAGGGTCCCCAAGACTTGCAATGCCGATCGTGGCCCGCGACGGGAGAGCATCCTCGGGGATCCATTCGAGCCAAGCCTTGTTCATTTCCTCCTTCTGCGACATGTCGCTCAGGTAAATGCGGGCCGCGAGGATCTTCGTCTTGTCGGAACCGAGTTCGGCGAGAAACTTGTCGAGTTTGGCGCAGACCTCCCGGGTCTGATCCGCCATGCCCTGCGACAGGTCGTTGGCGGCATGCCCACCGAAATAGAGCACGCCGTTATGCTCCACGGCGCCGTGCATGATCTTGTGTTTCCTGTGACGGATGATTTCGGTCATTGGATGTCCTTTGATTTTAAATGAAACGTCGTTCACGCCGAGGTGGGAGAATAGGAAGCCGTGTCGGTATCCGGCTTCTCACCCATGCAAATCTGAGCCAGCAAGCGCCCTGCATAGGGACCGATGGTAAGGCCGGCTGCCCCAAGACCGTTGCCGATGACGAGACCATCCATCCCCGCAACACGCCCAAGGATCGGCTTGTAGCCGTCGCCTGCGGGCCGGAAGCCGATCCTTGTTTCAATGATCGTGCCTGATGCCAGTCCGGGCGCAATCGCAAGGCCCGCGTTGAGAACCTCAGCCTGGCCGCTGGCCGTGACCCGGTAATCGAACCCCGTATTGTCTTCCCGCGTTGCGCCGATCACGACTCGGGAATCGTCGAAAGCCAGCATGTAGTGGCTGGTCATCGGGAGGAGGACGGGCCACGAGCGTGTTTCGGTTCCCGGCAGGCGCAGGTGAACGATCTGGCCTCTCTGCGGACGGACAGGATGCTCCAATCCGAGCGGACGCAGGATTTGCGAGGCCCAGGCGCCCGCCGTGACGACAATCTCGTCCGCGTCAATCGCGCTCCCATCGCTGCGGATGCCACATGCCCTTCCGTCCCGCATTTCAAGCGATACGTGGTCATGCCGGAGCACGGCACCCGCCGCAACGGCCGCGCGGGTCATGGCTGCGGCGAGAAGCCTGCCATCGACGCGAGAGCCACCGGGAATGTAAATGCCGTCGAGATCCTCTCGCAACGGCGGGAACAGCCGCTTCGCTTCTGCCGCCGAAACGCGCTGCACATTCCCGGCCTCTGGCGCGTTTGCGATGCGGGACTGGATTCTCTGATCCGCCGCTTCCAGCTCCTTCCGATCTTCGGCCACGACGAGCGCACCGACGCGCCCATATCCGAGATCGGTTTCGCCACGCTGTGTCAGGCCTTCGACCAGTTCCGCGTAGTAGCGCGCTCCGGCGGCATAGAGAGCATACCACTCGGGATCGGTGACCTTCGTGGCCCAGGGGCATACGATCCCCGCCCCTGCCAGGGTCGCCTTGCCCTGATGAACCTCGTCAATTATTTCGACTTCAATGCCGCTCATGGCAAGATGATAGGCAACACTGGATCCGAGAATCCCTGCGCCGATCACGACGACACGCATCTTCAAGCTCCGCATGAAAGAAACAGCCTTGCGCCGAGCTTCGAACGCGGCCCAAAGGCAAGAAGGATCAAGGGGGAGGAACTCTTTCACCCTCCCCGCCCGGTTTTAAGCATCGGACCGTTCTAAGGCACCGTGACGCCCGAGAACCGGCTGGTCCCGAACACGGCCGGGACGAACCCCGAAACCGATTTGTTGACGGCCAGCAGCGCCGAGGAACTGCCGAACAGGATCGCGGGAACCTCGTCGTTGAAGACGACCTGAGCCTGCTTGTAGAGGTCGGTCCGCTGCTTCTGATCGGTAATCTGTCCGGCTCGGGCGATCAGATCATTGAACGAGGCGTTGCACCACGAGCCGATGTTCGACGGGCTCGGTTTGCCCTGCGAGTTGCAGGTGAAGTAGTTGTTCGGGATCTGGCTCGGATCCGGAAAATCCCAGATACCCCCGAACATCGCAGTCTTCGACTCGCCCATGCGTGCGCGCTTGACGTACTCGCCCCATTCGTAGGTCACGATTTCAGCCTTGACGCCGATCTTGGCCCAGTCGGCCTGGATCAGTTCCGCAGCGCGGCGGCCGTTCGGCATGTATGGGCGTGTGACCGGAAGCGCCCAGATCTGCGTTTCGAAACCGTTGGGATATCCAGCCTCCGCGAGCAGCGCCTTAGCCTTCTCGATATCGTATGCATGCCCCTTCAGGTCGGGATTGTGCCCCCAGAGAGACGCCGGGATGAGAGCTCCCGTCACCGCGCCGGTTCCCTCGAAGACGTTATCGACGAGTCCCTTCATGTTGATGGCATGAGCCAGTGCCTGCCGGACGCGCTTATCCTGGAACGGCTTCTCCTTGAAGTTGAAGGCGAGGAAGCCGGAGGACGCGACAGGTGTTTCAGCGAGGTTGAGCTTGGCGCTCGCCTTGATCACCTCCCGGTCGGCTGGACTGGGCGCATTGGCGATATGGCATTCGCCCGCTTGCGCACGCTGCAGGCGAACCGGCGCGTCCACCGTGATCGGCATGATCAGATCGTCGACCTTCGGCGTCCTGGCAGGATCTTTGATCTTCTCACCCCAGGTATCATGAAAGGCCTTGAACCGGACAGCCGCATTGGTCTGGTAGACCTGCATCTGGAACGGGCCTGTCCCGATCGGCTGCAGATCGAGTTGCTCAGGCGTGCCAGCCTTCAGCAGCTGATCGGCATACTCGGCGGAGAGGATAATCAGCGACTGGTGGGATAGGATCCCGATGAAGGGCGCCAGCGGCTCCTTCAGCGTGAACGCGACCGTGTGCTCGTCGATCTTCTTCACCGCCGTCAGAACATCCGCGAGCTTGGTGTTGAAGGTAATGTAGTTCCCGCCATTGACCTTAGCGTAGGGATGATCCGCCTTCATCATCCGTTCGAAGCTGAAGACCACATCATCCGCATTGAAGTCACGCGAGGGCTTGAACGTCTTGTTGGACTGCCATTTCACGCCCTGCCGCAGCTTGAACGTATAGGTCTTGCCATCCTCCGAAACAGACCAGCTCTCGGCCAGGCTCGGCTCGAGTTCCGAACTGCCAGCCTCGACCGAGACGAGTTGGTCGTAGATCTGGCCGGTCACGATGCTCGTCGTCGCATTGCTGGTCAGTTGCGGGTTGAAGGTTTCCGGACTTCCTTCGATGCAGACGACAAGGCTGCTGCTCAAAGCGGGTGACGCGGCGGATATCAGGATCGCCAATGCTCCCACGGAAAGTGCTGATTTCATCACGCTGAGTCCCCTTGGATATTGTTGCCGAAGACATGCCACGCCGAAGATGGCACATGAGACGAGCGTCCGATGTACGGCCTCAGATGAGGCCATCATCCATTCTCGTTAGCTCCACGACCGTATGGTGCCCGCAGTTCTTCGAAGGATTAGAGGAGTGCAGAACATGATTGTCAAATTGCTTTTCTGCCGTTCATTATAACCAGAATTCATAGTTGAACGAGAAATTTTGAGAACGTTGTAATGAATATCCGACAGATAGAAGCGTTTCATGCCTTCATGGAAACCGGTTCTGTGACGCATGCGGGGGAGAGGCTTGGCATCTCGCAGCCTGCCGTCAGCAAACTGCTGAAGGGCTTTGGTGAGAGCTGCGGATTCAAACTCTTCATGCGCAGCAACGGCCGGCTCGTTCCGACACTCGAGGCTCGCCTGGTTGCGGCGGAGGTGGAGAAGCTCATCGCCGGCACCGAACGCATCGAACGCGTGGCAGCAGCCGTACGTAACCGCGAATGGGGACAAGTCACCATCGCGGCGCTCCCGGCCTTGGCCTCGCGCTATCTGCCGCGAGCCCTTTCCCCTTTCCTGGCCGAGCAGCGCGATCTGCGTCTTACGCTTCAGAGTCGCGCGTCGCCGCGCATCGCGGAACTTGTCATGGCGCAACAGGTGGACATCGGCCTGAGCATCCTGCCGTTCGACCATCCGGACGTTACAGCCGAAGCTGTCATCCGGTTCGATCTCATGTGCTTTCTGCCGGCGCTGCACCCGTTGGCCAAGAAATCCACCATCGGTGTGGAAGACCTGCGGAACGAATCCTTCATCTCCCTGGAACGAGACGATTGTTCGCTGATGACGATCGATCGGGCCTTTCAGATGCGCGGCGTACAGAAACGCAATCGAATTGAAGTCCCCATGTCGGAGACTGCCTGCAGCTTCGTCGCGAATGGGATCGGGGTCTCCATCCTCCCACCGTTCGTCGGAATGGATTATCCATCAGATCAATTAGTCCGCCGCCCCCTTCTGCCGAAGACCTCGATGGATATCTGGCTTCTGACATCCAGTCGACGCCCGCTTTCTCTCGCAGCGCAACAGTTGACCGAGTTCATCCACGCGGCCTTGGCATCCTTTCAGCAGCCCGCGTCTGTGCCAGCCTCCGAACAATGATGCGCCGTTCGGAATTCAGCACTCCGGAAGTGGATGGTGGAGCGGGAGACATCATGGCTTTGACGAGAGGAATGCTCCAATGGGCCCTAGCCCTCAGAATTTTCATGTATAAGAGCCACAGCACAAGCCAAGCACAAGGGTGACCGATGGTGGACCTTCAACGCAATGCTTTCAAAGCCGCTCTCCAGAACCGGCAACTGCAGATCGGGCTCTGGAGCAGTCTCTGCAGCAATATCGTGGCGGAGATCATTGCTCATAGCGGCTTCGATTGGATTCTGCTCGACATGGAGCACTCCCCCAATGAAGTTCCCGGGATTCTGAACCAGCTTCAGGCCCTTTCTGGCGGCAGCGCCACTCCCATCGTACGTCCCGCCTGGAACGATCCTGTCCTCATCAAACGCATCCTCGATATCGGCGCGCCGGCTGTTCTGATTCCGTTCGTTCAAAACGCACGGGAAGCAGAGCAGGCCGTTGCCGCCTGTCGCTATCCTCCGGCAGGCATTCGCGGCATCACGTCGGTGAGCCGTCCCAGCGGGTATGGTCGCTTGCCGGCTTACCTCAAGCACGCAGACCGGGAAACATGCGTCCTGGTGCAGATCGAGACGGCGGCGGCTCTCGCAGAGCTGGAGGCGATTGCAGGCGTCGAGGGAGTTGATGGTGTGTTCATCGGCCCCGCCGATCTGTCCGCATCTTTGGGCCATATCGGAAACCCTCAGCACCCTGAGGTCCAGGCTGCCATTCAAGATGCCGTGCGGCGTCTCCAGGCCGTAGGGAAGCCTGCGGGCATTCTTGCGCCGCGCGAGGCGGATGCCCGCCGCTACATCGAATGGGGCTACGGGTTCGTTGCTGTCGGATCCGACTTGGGGCTTCTCGTTAAGAGCGCGGATGAGCTCGCAAGCAGCTTCAAGCCTGCCTCTTCGGAGTAGGTCTTTTCTGCGTAACGAGTGCCGAGAGTAGAGTGAGCGCTCTTAGCTGACCTGAGCGCTCTCCCCGATCCTGCCAGCCGGTTGATGCATCCATGATCCTGCGACACGATCATGGGCCGGTACCGCCTTCTGCAAGCGGGGCAGGGTCTGTCTCAGCCCTTTTTCGCCAACAGGATCAGAGCGGCCTCACTCGCTCTCATCCTGCACGCCATCGGTGTCAAACTGCATCTCGTAGGGTGTACGTGCCCGTTCGTAGGTGGCCTCGGCAACGTCGTTGGACTCAAGCATCTCTTCCGGTTCGGCATAGACAGGCCGCTTCGGCTCCTTGCAGAGGTCCGCACAAATGCTCCGAGTGGCCCGACGATCACGGGCTTCAATGCGCTTGTTGAACTTCTCTTGTCGCGCGAGCCAATCGCCGGGACGGTCGGCTTCACGCGCGCCAGCGAGGTTCGCCACGAGGAGGCCGGCGATTGCCAGTAAGAGTGATTTCATTCGCGCCATCATGCCGCCAGCGATCATAAGGCCGGGCAAGGAGCCCGACGTTGTTGGACCATCACTGTCACTAGAATGGAAAAGCTGAATCACAAACAGCTCTGGAGTCGGGGCCGAGTGACTACAAAGGATGAAGGCCCTGTAGCAGTTCGGCGACAGCCGCGCGCTTCGTGAGTCTCGAAGAGTGCCCGGACATGAGCCATCATCGCTGTTTGAAATACCGACTTCCGGTCAGACGTCTCAGGATCCGTGACAATTCCTCGGCTGCATAGGGCTTTTGCAACAGCTCGAAGCCGTGGCGCCCCTTCTCGGCCAGCACATGGCTGTAGCCCGAGGTCAGGACGACCGGCAGGTCCGGGTGCCGCCGTCGGATCTCCTGACCGAGCTCGATGCCACTCATGCCCGGCATGACCACATCGGAGAAAACGACATCGAAGTCGTCCCTTCCCTGCAGAAGCGCAAGGGCCTCGGTGGCATTGGCGGCCCAGGTAGTCTCATAGCCGAGATCCTGGAGGACCTGCGTCGAGAAACGCCCCACCTCGACATTATCCTCAACCACGAGCACCCGGCGGCCGCGCCCCTCCTCGGGAGCCGAACTCAACGGAATGTCGCGCGAGTGCCCGGCAGTGACGGTATCATCAATGCGGGGCAGATAAAGGGTGAAGGTGGTGCCGCGGCCAACCTCACTCTCAACTGACACATCGCCGCCTGATTGCTTGGCGAAGCCGTAGACTTGGGAGAGCCCCAGACCCGTTCCCTTGCCCACCTCCTTGGTGGTGAAGAACGGCTCGAAGATCCGGATGAGCTCGTCCGGCGCGATGCCAACGCCGGTATCCGTCAGGGAAACGGCTACGAACGGGCCCATCCCACCCCGATGCCCCCGGATCGCCGGCACTCCAGACACCTCGTCGACCCGTACGGTAAGTTTGCCCTCGCCGTTCATGGCGTCGCGCGCATTGACCACCATGTTGACCAGCGCCGTCTCGAATTGGCTCATGTCGGCTTCGATCAGGCATCGCTCGCCGGTGATCTCCACGACAATCCGAATGCGCGAGCCGACGACGGTGCGCAGCATATCGGTGATGGCGCGGATACGCTCGGACGCGTCGAACACTTCCGGCTTCAGAGCCTGTCGACGGGCAAAAGCCAGGAGCTGGCCCGTCAGCCGGGCGGCACGGTCGACGGTATCGGAAATCGCATCGACGTAGCGTCGCCGCCGCTCATCCGGCAGCCCAGGCTTGCGCAGCAGGTCGGTGGACGACTTGATGATCGTGAGCAGGTTGTTGAAATCGTGCGCCACGCCCCCTGTAAGCTGCCCCACCGCCTCCAGCTTCTGCGACTGGCGCAAGGCGTCCTGGGCTTGTGCCAAGGCTGCGGCGGCTTCCTTCTCGGCCGTCACATGACGCCCATAGGCATAAACCAGGTCGCCCTCGACGGAGGTGTGCCAGGAGATCCAGCGGGGGCTGCCGTCCTTGTGGCGGTAACGGTTCTCGAAATTGGTCAGGTCATGCGCAGCGGCCGCCTCGTCGAGGCCGTCCTGAGTCAGGGTGGCATCCTCGGGCCAGATGAACTCCAGGAAGCTGTGGCCGACCACCGCGTCCGGCTGGTGGCCGAGAATGGTTGTCCAGGCCGGATTGACGGCTCGAAAGATGCCGTCGGCACCCACGATCACGAGAAGGTCGCGCGAGTTGCGCCACACCCGATCATACTCCGCGCCGCGCTCCGCGACCTGCTGCTCCAGCGATGCGGCGAGCGCCTGCAACTCCTGCTCGGCCTCCAGCCGCGCCACCGCGGTCCGGGTGCGCTCGGCCACCTCGCGCACGAGGGCGAGTTCGTCATCACGCCATTCACGGGCCTTGGCGTGGTTCAGAAACAGCAGGGCGACGAGGTTTCCCCGCTCGGTTACCGGCATGTTGATGAAGGCCTGCGCGCTGATGCCCTTCAGCATGTCGGCCGTCGCGGCGGTCCGTGGGTCCAGGTCAGCATCGGCAATCACGGCAGTTTCGCCACGCTTGAGGTTCTCGATATACGAGCCGTAGTCACGGAAGTGCAGGACGCCTGCGATGGTCTTGATGCCTGGGGCATTCCAATCGCGAGCGATCGTGATGGTCTCGGCAACCTTGTCGACCGTGCCGTAGCCGGCCCGGCTCACCTCCAAGGTCCGGCCGAGAATCTCGGCTGCGGCGAACGAGAGCTCGTCAGGATCGACGATGTCCCGAATGCGCTCGCCGAGTTCGACGAGCGCCCGGCGGTGGGTCTCGGCACGAACCCGATCCGTGACGTCATACCCCTCGACGAAGATGCCGGTCACATCGCCGGCCGAATCGGTCAGAGGCTGGTAGACGAAGTCGACATACCGTTCGTCGGCAGGCCCACCTTGCGTCGCTTGAAAGGCGTATCTCGCAGCGGTGAGCCGCAGAGCCCTGCCGCTTCGATAGACCTCGTTCAGCAGATCGACATAGCCTTGCCCGGCAGCCTCCGGCAGCGCCTCGGCGATGGTCTTGCCGATGATGTCGCGATGGCCGATCACCTGCATATAGGCAGGATTGGCCAATCCGAACCGGTGCTCCGGCCCTTCCAGCAGGGCCACGAACCCGGGTGCCTGTTCGTACATTCGAGCCAGACGCTCCCGTTCGGCCTGGATGTGGCGGCCGGCCAGCACCTTGGCGGTCGTCTCCTGTGCAACGCAGAAGATGCCTCTGATCCGGTCGTCGTCGCCCCGCAGCGGAGTGTAGGAATAGCTGAACCAGCTCATGTCCCGGTCACGGCCGGCGAGCGCGAACGGCATGTCCTCGAACCACTGCGCCTCACCGGCGAGCACGGCCTCATTGATAGGACCCAGCGTCTCCCAGATCTCCGCCCAAATGATGGGTGCAGGCTGACCCAACGCGGCTGGGTGCTTGGTGCCGAGAATGGGGATGTAGCCGTCGTTGTAGAGCGAGATCTGCTCAGGTCCCCAGGCGACATAGGCCGGCTGGCGCGTTTGAAGCATGAGGCTGACAGCCGTCTTCAGAGCCTGCGGCCATGTCGCGGGAGGTCCAAGCGATGTGGCCGACCAGTCATGTGACCGGACCAGCACCCCCATCTCGCCGCCACCGGCCAGGAAACCGGGGCCGGCAGGAAATCCACGCTTACTGTCCATCATCCGCGAGCCTGCTCCAGCCTCCAGAGCAGGTTCCACCGAAGCCCTTCATTGGCGTCCAGAGACCGGCCGGAGGCGCCCTGAGCGCGGATGAACGGGATTAGTTCCGCCGTGAGGAAGACGTTAGGGGCCGGATCGGAGAGCATGAAGACAAATCCAGTGAGAGAAGGGATCTAGTAGGCCAGCATGGCCAATCAAGGGAATGCGAATGCGTCACATGGGGCGGCCGGTCCAAGCATCGCTCCCGCGGGCATGGGCGCGCTCCTGACGAATGGAAACCCGAGCCTCCCCGAAAACGTCTCGAGGAAACTCAGTATTCCGGCACAAGTCGTTCCTCGACGAGAGGAATATCCATGTGGCAGGACAGCCCCTCGCGATCATAGGCGATGTTGATCGTCGCGTGGCACTGATGGGTCAAAACCCGATGCAGCAGCGTGGAGCCGAAGCCTTTACGGCTGGGTTTCTCGACAGGCGGGCCACCGCGCTCCTGCCAGTTGATGTCCAGGCGACGCCCAGTCTCCAGATCCCGCACCATCCAAACGACGGTGATCTGCCCGCCTGGAACCGAGAGTGCTCCGTGTTTGGCGGCGTTCGTCGTCAGCTCATGCACGGCCATTCCGATCGGCACAGCCAAATCGGCCGAAAGCTCCACGGGCGGTCCGTCGAGGGTGATCCGCCGCTGCGCGCCATCGTCGTAATGGGACAGCTCATTCCTGAGCATCTCGATCAACGGTGCCGTCTGCCAATAATCCTCCGTGAGGAGGTTGTGCGTATTGGATAGGGACACGATCCGATCGGAGAACGAGTGGTAGAATTCGTCGACGGAACGCGTGGAGCGCGCCGTGGCCCCGAGCAGGCCCTGCACGGTTGCAAGGGTGTTTTTGACCCGATGATGCAGCTCACGGATCAGCAGGGCCTGACGCTCGTGCGTCTGCTGCCGCTCCTTGAGGTGGGCTTCCACCTCTCGCTGCCGCTGGCGCGCCCTTAGGGCCGACCGTACGGCGTTCACCAGGACGGCCGGGTGGAACGGGCGCTCCAGCACCGTCACATTCCCGAGCAACTCCGTCAGGTGCTCGACCGGCGATCCGCCGCGATGGGTCAGCAGGATGAACGGGAAATCGGACCAGGGGGGCTGTTGCTCTACCCAATCGGCCAGTTCCCGCCGGTCGGCGCTGAGCAGCGCCTCCTCCGTGATCACCCCGCAGGCAGCCACATCCAATCCCGAGACGAGCATATCAAGACTGGAGCATATTGTAGCTTTGATCCCAGCCTCGCCGAGAATGACCGCTGCCACCGTGCCGTCCCGCCCGTGTGGAGCGAGGATCAGGACAGATACCTCATCGGCCTGCATCATCGTCGGTCTCACGCTCCTCAAGAAGCGAGGTGCGCTGGCCCTCGAATGTCGGTACGCCTGTCAACACACCCCGGAACTGCTCCAGTGGTGGACCAACGCGCAAGCCCTGGCTGTCGATCCGGAACTCGCGAATTGTATCTTCGTGCGCGCCCGTGCGCCGTTTCACGACCGACAAAGCTCTTCGGATCCGCCCACCAGCCTCGAAAAAGCGAAGCAACACGACTGCATCGCTCAAGTAGGTCAGGTCGATCGGCGAGACCATTTGGCCGACCATGCCGTGCTGCGCCAGAACCAGGACCGTCACCACGCCTTGCTGGTTCAGATAGGTGAGCAACTCGTGCATCTGGAGCACGATGAAAGGCTGCTCGGGCATGGCATTCAGGTAACCGGTCAGGCTGTCGATCACCACGACCTTCGCACCGCCCTGCTCCACCGCATCCCGCACCCGGCCGGAGAACTCGCCGGGCGAGACATTGGCCGGATCGATCTGCTCGATGCGCAGCAGTCCGGATTCCACATGAGGCGTCAGGTCGAAACCGACGCCCTTTGCCCGTTGCATCAGGATGCCCGTTGTCTCGTCGAAACTCGCCAACAGGCCTGGTTCATCGCGCTCCAGGGCAGCCCAGAGATAGCCGAGCGCGAGCGTGGACTTGCCTGCGCCCGAGGGGCCGACGATCAGGGTGCTCGTCCCTCGACTCAGGCCTCCCCCGAGAAGGGTGTCGAGCTCGTCGATACTGCTGGGGATCGCCTCAAGGACGAATGGAGTGTGGTGGTCGGATGCCACCAGACGCGGGAAGATCCGCAGCCCGCCCCGCTGGATGACGAGATCATGGTATCCGCCTCGAAAGGCGGTGCCGCGCATCTTAGTGACACTGAGCCGGCGCCGTTCCGCCCCATAGCCCGGAACAACCTGTTCGAGACGGATGACCGCATGGCTGATCGAATGCAGGTTGAGATCGTCCTGCTCGGACGTGAGGTCGTCGAGCATCAGCACCGTGGCGTCGTTGAGCAGGAAGTAGCTCTTCAAGGCCAGCACCTGTCGCCGATACCGCAGGGAGCCCTGAGACAGGAGCCGGATCTCGGACAGCGAGTCAAACACGACCCGGCTCGGCTTCACCCGTTCTATCTCCGCCAATGCCATGCGGACCGTTTCGCCGAGTTCCAGGTCGGACGAGTAGACGAGGCTCTGATGCTGTTGCGGGTCAAGGCTCAGCTCCGGCGGCACCAGTTCGAAGATCTCAATGCCGTCGAGCGCCCAGCCATGACGGGAGGCGACGGACAGGAGCTCCCGCTTGCTCTCCGACAAGGTGATGTAGAGACAGCGTTCCCCCTGCTTTGCCCCCGCGAGGAGAAACTGCATCCCCAGCGTCGTCTTTCCGGAGCCGGGCCGCCCCTCGATGAGATGAGCGCGATTGGCGGCATACCCGCCGGCGAGAATATCGTCGAGGCCGGAGACCCCGGTCGGAATCGGGGCCGCATCGGAGTGCATCGGGAGCGTCATGGGAAATCTCAACGGGTCAGCGGTTTCGATCACGTCCGAGTCAAAGCCTCAGTCCCATGCTGATCGACAGATCCAGCGTCCGGTTCATCGATACGATGTAGCCTCCATGGTGAGGCGCTTGTGTGCCCTTGTAGACAGGAGTTGCAGTTATGTCTGTCCACATGTGCACACATGGCCAGCGTTATGTTCACAGGTGAACGCAAGTCGCTCTTGCGCGTTGGACATGCCGAAGGACTCGAGGAACGATACCCAATGCAGCCCGCCGCGATCCCATCGCGCATCAGGGAACAGATTGCCGGCAACAATCTCCTGAGCGCTCTCAGACCCGAGGATCTTGCCATATTGGCACCGTCGCTTCAGGAATGGGAGGGGGAAGCCGGAGCGAAGCTCTATCAGCCCGGGGATGAAGTCAGGTTCGTCTATTTCCCCTGCGGGCCCAGCCTGGTTTCTTTCGTGGTCGAGCTCGAGGATGGGCTCACGGTGGAAACGGCCCTGATCGGACGCGAAGGAGCGGTCGGCGGGATTGTGAGCCAGGGACGCCTTCCGGCCTATGCCCGTTCCGAAATCCAGTTTCCAGGTCCGTTCCTGCGCCTCTCGACCGCAGATCTTGAGGAGTTCGAAACCCGATCTCCGAGCCTGCGGCACCTGTTCGCCCGCTACGCGGATTGCATGCTGGCCCAGGTCTTCCAGTCAGTAGCGTGCAATGCGGTTCATACGATCGAGCAGCGCACGGTGAAATGGCTGCTGGCGGCGATCGACCGAACGGGCGATCATGACATTCCCCTCACCCAGGAGCAGTTGGCCAGCATGATGGGAGTCGGGAGAAGCTATGTCAGCCGGGTGATTCAGTCCTTGAAGCGCCGCCATCTGCTGGAGACGCGCAGAGGCGGCGTTCGAGTCCGCGATCTGGATCGTCTGGATAGCCTGTCGTGCGGCTGCAACAATTCCCTGCGCCGCCATTTCGATCAGGTGCTGGCAGGCGTCTATCCCACTGTCGAGGAGAGTTCGATTCAAAAAGCGCAAGCAGGCAGCAAACGCCCGGGCTCCCGGATGAAAGCCTGACGCCCCGCTGGTTAATGGCCCGGTCGAACCAAGCTACCTCGGCGATGGCACGGGTATCGTGAACTTGATCCAGATGTCCTGAGCAAATCAAGAAACCATGATGTGGAGAGCGCATCGTTCAGGCGGGCACGATGCACGAAGCGCCCGGACATGCCGGGCGCTTTCTCCTCGTGGAAGCCTCATCGCGAACGGGAGTCCTTTCGGCTCTTGGGCCTGTTCACGCTTCCTGTGGTCGAGATATCATTCGTGTTGGCCGCAAGCATGCCACCGGATTTCGCCGCATCCGTATTCCATGCAATGTTCTCTGCCGGGAGCAGATGGGCGACGAGCTTGCGGGTCTCACGGGACAGGTGCTTGCCTGCCTGGGCCAAGGGCTTGAAGTCGGCGAGCTTGTGCGAGCCTTCCGGCCGGCCAGTAAACACCCGCAACCCATCCGGAAACATTACCATGTCACCCGGACGCAAGGTGCTGTCAGCCAGAAGCGCCGGAACGGGATTAGCGATCTCACCGACCGGCTTGGGCTCGACGGGCTTCTTGATCTCCGGCTGCTCAAGAACGACAGGCTTCGGGCGCGGCCGGGCCTTTTGGTAGGGCCTTTCAAGCGCGGGATCGGGCTGGTACCCGAAGGATTGCGGCGTCGGTGCCGGTGCCGCAGGCTGGGTGAGTGCCTGGAGGAATGCGAAGATTCCTTGGGCTTGGGCGGGGACGCTTCCAACCACGACCGGGAGGATCAGAGCGAGAGCCAAAACGCATCGAGGTTTTGCCTGAATTGAAAGTGGCACTCTGAGCTTCAGCATCCCCGCCTCCTACGATGATGGAAGCAACGTGGCTAAGCTCCTCACGTTCCTGTTATTGGGTAACAAATGAAAAATAAACATAAGTTAGTGAAATCTGTAGAACGAACCGGAACGGTCTCCCCGAAAATGAGTTGAATTTCCACTCTCAAAAGTGAGACAGCGGATGGGTATAACGATGGACCTTGGAACAGAGGAAGACTGGCCGGAGGGCCATATCATCGTTGTGCCTCATGCATGGAGAGGCGATGGTCTCTGGAGCGACATGCAAGCCGAGGCTCAGGAGCGGATCGGCACGACATTATGCGAGATGTACGCCGAGTTTCTTCAGCAGCCGCTCCCTCCGGGTTTGCAGAAAGCGATCCTCTCACTCGAGACGGGATCGAAGGCACATTGACATCACTGCTAGGTCATCGGTGAAGATGAGACAGTGACGCGATGTGATGGCGGGATGGGTCAGCGGAGGATGATGCCCCTACCACCGCAACGTATTGACCTGCTGAAGACCGCGTTTAGGCGCTCTGTTCGTACTCCATCGCTTAAGCGTTTCTCCTGGAGCAGCAGCCGCAAATAAAGTGCGCTACTTTTGAGATCACTTGTGAAGCGGTGCCGCTTGGCTCATTCCTCGCTTACGCTTTGCCCACCTGCCCGTGGCTGCGGCCTGGAAACGATCTCCATGAGGAGTCCCCCGACCCCGAGGGACATGATGTCCGCCCGGGTCACCGGCACATCGGCCAGTAGGCGATGCAGGATCCAGTCGAAGCCATTCTCCTTTGGTGACCGAGCACAGCCGGGCGCTCCGATGATGGGCTTGCCGCCGAGGGAGCCTAACAGCAGCAGATTTCCCGGATCGACCGGCATGCCGAAATGCTCCACCCGTCCCTCGGCCATCTCGATAGCCAAGGGAATGACGTCGCGGCGGTCGGCGATGGCCGAGGCTCCGAAGACGACAATGAGCTCCGCCTGGCCATTCGCCTGGAGAGCCAGTTCCTCGGCCAGGGGAGCGGCTTCATGCGACACGCGGCAATCCTGCACGATCCGCGCCTGCGCCGGCTCCAGCCGTCTGCCGAGCACGGCAAGCGTCTTGTCGACGACGCTCGCCTTGAGGCCGGGAAGAAGCGTCGAGACGACCCCGACGTTACGCCGTCTGTAGGGCGCAATGCGCAGGGCACCGCCTCCGGCTCTCGCGATCCCCTTCTGCAGCAGGACCTCCGGGATGGCATAGGGAATGATCTTGACGGTGCCGACCATCTCTCCGGCGACGACAGGCTTGTAGGCCGGCAGAGTGGCGGCCGTCATGGTCTCGTCGACGGCGTTGAGGCCGTGAATCGCATCGACGTCGATGACGAGAACACCCGAGGTCGCGGCATAGAGATTGGAGCGCCCCGTGAAGGGCGCTTCGACGACGACGTTGCTTCCCGCAAGGACATGGGCGAGCCGGGAGGCCGCTTCGTCTTCGGCGATATCGCCGGGCTCGAAGCGAGCTGCGATGAGGGTCTCGACACCGGCCTGCTTCAGCCGTCCGGCGATCTCCGATGTGACGAGGGTTCCCTTCTTCACGACCGTTTCGCCGGCCTTGACGCTGTGAGCCGCCAAGGCCCCGACGGCCTCCTCGAGCGGAACCTGTCCGAACTTCACGTGGAGCGCCTCCGATCCTTGCGCAGGCTCGCGACGATTTCGGCCAGGATGGACACTGCGATCTCCGCAGGTGAAACCGCCCCGATATCGAGGCCTATAGGCGCATGAATCCGAGCGATGTCCGCCTCGGTGAACCCGGACGTGGTCAGGCGCTGAACGCGGCGCTCATGGGTTTTGCGGGAGCCCAGCGCACCGATGTAGAAACTCTCCGACCGCAGGGCGGCCGTGAGCGCCGGATTGTCGATCTTCGGGTCATGGGTGAGTGCGACGAGGGCCGTATACCGGTCGATCCCGAGGTCCGGCAACACGATGTCGGGCCATTCGGCCACGACCGGAACGTCCGGAAAGCGCTCGGGCGTCGCGAAGGCGGTGCGCGGATCGACGATGGTGACGTCGAGATCGAGGCCTTTGGCCATGGGCGCAAGAGCCTGGCTGATATGGACGGCCCCGATGACGATCACTTTCACCGGCGGCGCCTGCACGGTCAGGAAGGACCGGCGGCCATCCCGCTCGACAAAACCGCTCTTGCCCTGGCGCAAGGCGCCCAGAAGCTCTTGGGCCAGCGGGTCGCTTCCGGCCTCCTCCTCCCGGACGAGACGCTGCTCGCCCGACTCGACATCGGTCACGAGGATTGCGGCACGGCGGGCGGCGCGTTCCGCGTTCAGATCGGACAGGAGGCTCAGGCGCATGCTCTCTAATCCACCCGCTCGACATAGACGCTGATACGACCGCCGCAGGACAGGCCGACCTGCCAGGCGGTCTCGTCGGCGACGCCGAACTCGATAATGCGCGGCTTGCCGTCGGCAATCACGTCCAAAGCCTCCGTGATGACCGCTCCTTCGACGCAACCGCCGGACACGGACCCGAGGAAGTTCGTGTCCTCGTCGATGATCAGATGGCTGCCGACGGGCCGGGGCGCCGATCCCCAGGTCTCGACAACGGTCGCGATCGCGACGCCCCGGCCCTCACGCCTCCAGGTTTCTGCCGTCTTCAGGATATCCATATCGGTCGAGAGCATGCTTCTTCCCGGTGGTAAGCGTATCGGGCGGCCCTGCGGGTCCGTGCCCAAGGTGATCTAGAGTACCTTCCGAGACCGCCCATGATCGATAGTGCCACTTTCGATCCTCGGACCGCAACCGGCATGGAGGCCGGCATCTAACGTCTCATTGACAGACAAGGTGCCGCGGCGTCTCATCGGTCAAGAACGAGCACCTTCGTCGGATGGATCACGGCCAGGATGCTGAACGACATCTACAGCCGCCGCGTCCTGGAACTCGCGGCCGACATCCCGCTTCAGGGGACGCTGCCGGACGCCCATGGCAGTGCGAAGGCTCATTCGAAGCTATGCGGCTCGACGGTCACAGTTCATCTGAAACTCGAAGGGGACGTCGTCAGCGCCTTCGCCCACGAGGTGAAGGCCTGCGCCCTCGGCCAAGCTTCCTCCTCGATCATGGGGCGGCATGTGGTCGGCTCGACCGTCGATGAACTGCGGGCACTCCGGGAGGACATGCGGCGCATGCTGAAGGATGGCGAGCCTCCTCCTGCAGGCAAATGGGTCGAGCTGGCGCTCCTGCAGCCGGCGCGGGATCTGAAATCCCGTCATGCCTCCATCCTCCTGACCTTCGACGCCGTTATGGATGCGCTTGCCCAGGCCCAGGCGGCCGGGATGGAGCGGGCCATCAGCGCCCCCGGCCCCTGAGGACCGCATCTCGCGTGCATTGCAGCAACGTTTGGCAGATGGCGCGTGGCCCGATTTGCACTTACTCTGCGGTTGGACTGTGACACGAGGAGAACCGAGCATGGCAATGACGATGCAGGGTGAAGTCGAGCTTCCAGCCGATCGGGCAGCCGTGTGGGCAGCCCTCAACGATCCGGAGGTCCTGAAGGCGGCAATTCCCGGGTGCCAGGAGCTGGTGAAAATCAGCGACACGGAATTCCAGGCGACCGCCAAGGTATCGGTCGGGCCCGTCAAGGCGACCTTCAAGGGCGGTGTCACCCTCACCGATCTCGATCCGCCCAACGGCTACACCATCGGCGGCGAGGGTCAGGGGGGCGTGGCCGGCTGGGCCAAGGGCGGCGCGAAGGTGCGGCTCGAAGATATCGAGGGCGGAACGAAGCTGATCTACGATGTCGAGGCCAATGTGGGCGGCAAGATCGCCCAGCTCGGCGGGCGTCTCATCAACGGTGTCGCCAAGAAGTATGCCGACGAGTTCTTCGCGAACTTCGCCAGGATCCTCTCGCCCGCGACTTCCGATGCGTGATCATTCCGTGGGTCATTCTGCGCCATCTCCCGATACTTGACCGTTCAACCGGAGAAGGCCACACTCGGCTTCGATGGATCGCATTCATGCGGCCATCCAACAAGAATATCTGCCGATGCCTGAGACCACCTGAAGGTTGGCCGGGCTGCTGGCACCAGAGGAGGATACCACGCATGACCACCGTCTCCCTGACGGTGAACGGTCAATCCGTCACCGCAGACGTCGATCCCCGCACCCTGCTCGTTCAATTCCTGCGCGACAATCTTCGGCTTACCGGAACCCATGTGGGCTGCGACACCAGCCAATGCGGTGCCTGCGTCGTTCATCTGAACGGGCAGGCCGTGAAGTCCTGCACCGTTCTCACCGTTCAGGCGGATGCGAACGTCGTCACCACCATCGAGGGCATCGCTGAAGGAGGCGAGCTGCACCCGATGCAGGCGGCCTTCCGCGAGCATCACGGCCTACAATGCGGGTACTGCACGCCCGGCATGATCATGTCCGCCATCGATATCGTGAACCGCAAGGGCAACGCCCTCGACGAGCAGACCATTCGGGCCGAGCTTGAAGGCAACCTGTGCCGCTGCACGGGCTATCACAATATCGTCAAGGCCGTGGCCGCGGGCGCTCAGGGCATGGCCCAGGCACCCATGCGGCAGGCGGCGGAATAGACCGACAGGCTCACCGAAGACGCGACGCCCTCATCAACGGGTGGAAGCTGCGGGCGAGCCTCGAAGCAGGCGCCGTCTCTCCGACGTCAGTGACGAGGTCCCCCGCTCCCGCCTCATGAGGCCCATGAAGACAAGTGAGGACAGCATGACCGCAACAGGGATCGGCGCACCCGTCCGCCGGAAAGAGGATCAGCGTTTCGTCACCGGCCAGGGGCGCTACGTGGACGATTTCAACCGGCCTGGCCAAGCCTATGCCTACTTCCTCCGCTCGCCCCACGCGCATGCCGCGATCCGGTCCATCGACACGGGCCCGGCCATGATCATGCCGGGCGTAATCGCCGTGTTCACGGGAGAGGACCTTGCGGCCGACAAGATCGGCGGCCTCATCTGCGGCTGGATGATCCATTCCAAGGACGGCTCTCCGATGAAGGCCGGGCCTCATCCGGCCCTCGCGCAAGGCAAGGTGCGCTACGTGGGCGACCATGTGGCGGTGGTGATCGCCGAAACGCTCGCCCAGGCCAAGGACGCCGCCGAGGCCATCGTGGTCGACTACGACGTTCTCCCGGCCGTCGTCGACACGGCACGGGCCACCAAGGCCTCGGTCCATGTGCACGACGTCTCGCCCGACAATACTGTCTTCAACTGGCATCTCGGCAACAAGGATGAAACGGAAGCGGCCTTCGCGCGTGCCAAGCACGTCACCAAGATCGATCTCGTCAACAACCGGCTGGTGCCCAACGCCATCGAGCCCCGTGCGGCCGTCGGCGAGTACGACCTTGGGACTGACAATTACACCCTCTACACGACGAGCCAGAATCCTCACGTGGCCCGGCTCGTCCTGTCGGCCTTCATCGGCGTCGCGCCGGAGCACAAGCTGCGCGTCATCGCGCCGGATGTGGGCGGCGGGTTCGGCTCGAAGATCTTCATCTATGCCGAGGAAACGGTCTGCGTCTGGGCGGCCAAGAAGGTCAAGCGTCCGGTGAAGTGGACGTCCGACCGCTCGGAGGCCTTCCTGTCCGACGCGCACGGCCGCGACCACGTCACCCACGCGGAGATGGCGACCGACGAGAACGGCAAGATCATAGGCCTGCGGGTTCATACCACGGCCAATCTCGGCGCCTATCTCTCCACCTTCTCCTCGTCCGTGCCGACCTATCTCTATGCTCCGCTCCTGTCGGGCCAGTACGACATTCCGGCGATCTATTGCGAAGTGGATGCGGTCTACACGAACACCGCCCCCGTCGATGCCTATCGTGGCGCGGGACGGCCCGAAGCCACTTTCGTGGTCGAGCGGCTCGTCGAGACAACCGCCCGCGAACTGGGCCAGGATCCGGCCGAGTTCCGCCGCCGGAACTACATCACCCAGTTCCCGCATGCGACGCCGGTCATCATGACCTACGACACGGGCGATTATGCCGCCTCGCTCGACAAGGCACTGGAGATCGCCGATTACAAGAATTTCCAGCAGCGCAAGCAGGAGAGCGCTCGTCGCGGCAAGCTGCGGGGCATCGGGTTCTCGAGCTACATCGAGGCCTGTGGCATCGCTCCCTCGCAGGCTGTCGGGTCACTCGGCGCAGGCGTGGGCCTGTGGGAATCCGCCGAGGTGCGGGTCAACCCGACCGGCTCCGTCGAGGTGCTGACGGGCTCGCACAGCCATGGTCAAGGTCATGAAACCACCTTCGCCCAACTGGTCTCGGACCGGCTCGGCATTTCCATCGATCAGGTCAGCATCGTGCACGGCGACACCGACAAGGTGCAGTTCGGCATGGGCACCTACGGATCGCGCTCCGGCGCCGTCGGCATGTCGGCCATCGCCAAAGCCATCGACAAGGTGATCGCCAAAGGCAAGAAAGTCGCCGCCCATGTGCTCGAAGCGTCGGAAGGCGACATCGAGTTCAAGGATGGACGGTTCGGCGTGGCCGGCACCGACCGTTCGCTAGCCTTCGGCGAGGTGGCGCTGCAGGCCTACATCGCCCACAAGTTCTCGGGCCAGGATCTCGAGCCCGGCTTGAAGGAGGGAGCGTTCTACGATCCCACCAACTTCACCTTCCCGGCAGGCGTGCATATCTGCGAGGTGGAAATCGACCCTGATACGGGCGTGACCAGTATCCAACGTTGGACGGCGGTGGACGATTTCGGGGTGATCATCAACCCGATGATCGTCGAAGGCCAGGTCCACGGCGGCATCGCCCAGGGCGTCGGCCAAGCACTCCTCGAAGGGGCGTTCTACGACCAGAGTGGACAGCTGATCACGGCGAGCTTCAACGATTACTGCATGCCGCGCGCCATCGACCTGCCGTCGTTCCAGGTCGGGATGACGGTGACCCCCTGCCCTTCCAACCCGCTCGGGATCAAGGGCTGCGGAGAAGCCGGCGCCATCGCGGCCCCACCGGCCGTCATCAACGCGATCACCGATGCCCTCGGCCATGAGGACATCGCCATGCCGGCGACGCCTCAGGCGGTGTGGCGTGCGGCCCAAAAGGCCCGCATGCCCATGGCGGCGGAATAAGGGGAGGATGGAATGTACGCTTTCGAATACCACCGCCCGACGAGCATCAAGGAGGCTGCCAGCCTCATCGGTCAGGTCGAGGATGCCAAGTTCCTCGCCGGCGGTCACACGCTGTTGCCGACCATGAAGCTACGCCTCGCCGGCCCCGCCAACCTAATCGATCTCGGCCAGATTGCCGAACTGCGCGGCATCGAGCGCTCCGGCGACACGCTCACCATCGGCGCCATGACCAAGCACGCGGAGGTCGCCACCTCAGCTGAGGTGAAGGAGGCGATCCCGGCTCTGGCAGAACTCGCCGAACTCATCGGCGATCCGCATGTGCGTAACCGCGGCACCATCGGCGGCTCTGTCGCCAACAACGATCCTTCGGCGGATTATCCCGCCGCCTGCCTCGCCCTGAACGCGACGATCGTCACGAACCAGCGGAAAATCGCAGCGGACGATTTCTTTCAAGGAATCTTCACGACGGCGTTGGAAGAGGGAGAGATCATCACCCAGATCTCATTCCCTATTTCCTCGCAGGCAGCCTATGCCAAGTTCCGCAATCCAGCGTCGCGTTATGCGCTCGTCGGCGTGTTCGTGGCAAAGAATGCGGACGACGTGCGCGTCGCCGTGACAGGCGCGGGCTCGAACGGTGTGTTCCGCGCGAACGAAATGGAGCAGGCGCTGAACGGAAACTTCACCCCGGAGGCGCTCGCCGGCGTCACCGTGCCGGAGACCGAGATGAACAGCGACATTTATGCGGATGCCGCTTACCGGGCTCACCTCGTCGGCGTCATGGCGCGCAGGGCGGTTCAGGCGGCGGTCGCGCGCGGCTGAACCGCCACACAGAAAGAACGTTGACACGCATGATGCCCGGGCTCGCCCCGGGCATCATGCCCTCAGGAGCAGCAAAGCCCTTGGCCGAGAATCCCGGTTCCATCGACGACACTTTGGCCCTTCTGAAGAGCACCGGTTATGTGGCCGACCGGCCTCTCGCGACGGTGCTGTTTCTGGCTCTCAGGCTCGGTCGGCCGCTCTTTCTGGAAGGAGAAGCGGGCGTCGGCAAAACCGAGATCGCGAAGGTGCTCTCGTCCGCGCTCGGACGGCGCCTCATTCGCCTGCAGTGCTACGAGGGGCTCGATGTCGCCTCGGCGGTCTATGAGTGGAATTATGCCGGGCAGATGATGGCCATCCGGTTGGCCGAGGCCACCGGAGCGGTGGAGCGCGACAGCCTGGAGAACGATCTGTTCTCGGAGCGCTACCTGGTGAAGCGTCCGCTCCTGCAGGCTCTCGAGCCCGACACCGCCGGAGCACCTGTTCTCCTGATCGATGAACTCGACCGCACCGACGAGGCCTTCGAGGCCTTCCTTCTGGAGGTGCTGTCCGACTTCCAGGTCACCATACCGGAATTCGGCACGGTCAAGGCGCAGCATCCTCCGATCGTCATCATCACGTCGAATCGCACACGCGAGATTCACGACGCCCTCAAGCGCCGGTGTCTCTATCATTGGGTCGATTATCCGGATGCAGAGCGGGAACTCGCGATCCTCAGGAGTCGCATCCCGCAGGCTCCCGACCGGTTGTCCCAGGAGATCGTCGCCTTCGTTCAGTCGATCCGCAAGGAGGATCTGTTCAAGGCGCCAGGCGTGGCGGAAACCCTCGACTGGGCCTCGGCCCTCGTGGAACTCGATGCGATGGCGCTCGATCCGGTTTTGGTCTCCGACACGCTCGGCGTTCTGCTGAAGTACCAGGACGATATCCAGAAGATGCAGGGCAGTCGGGCGAAGGACATGCTGGATCGGGTTCAGAGCGTGTTGAGAACACCCACGTGACCGATCCGTTCATCGCTCAGGGTGAAGGGCGTCTCGCGGACAACATCGCCTATTTCGCGCGAGCCCTGCGGGCTGCGGGTCTGCCGGTCGGCCCCGGGACGGTTCTCGATGCCATCGCGGCTCTTGAGGCGGTGGGGATCGGCCCACGCGAGGACTTCTATTGGACGCTCCACGCCGTGTTCGTGAAGCGTAACGAGCACAGCATCCTGTTCGACCAGGCTTTCAGGATCTTCTGGCGACGGCGCGCGCTGATCGAGAAGCTGATCGCTCAGATGTCGCCGATTGCTCCAGGCGGAGCCAAGGAGGAGAAGACGCCGAAGGCCGGCGCCCTGCGCGTCGCCGAGGCCCTCGCCACGCCTCGGCAGGAGAAGCCGGATCCGGTCGAGAAGACGGAATTCTCCGCCCGCCTGACCGTGTCGGACCGGGAAGTTCTGAAGGCGAAGGATTTCGCCCAGATGTCTGCCGCAGAGATCGCCGTAGCCAAGCGCCTCATCGCCGGCATATCCTTGCCGGACGACGAGGTGACCACCCGTCGCTTCCTGTCCGATCCGCGAGGCCGCCGCATCGATCCGCGCCGAACCTTCCGGCGCTCGCTGCGCGGCGGAGGGGCCGTGATCGACCTGGCCTATCGCTCCCCTGCCGTGCGGCATGTGCCTTTGGTGGCGCTCATGGACATTTCCGGCTCCATGGCGGATTACTCTCGCGTCTTCCTGCACTTTCTCCATGCGATCGCCGAGAAGAGGCGACGCGTCCATTCCTTCGTTTTTGCAACCAGGCTCACCAACATCAGCCGTGAGTTGACGAGCCGCGACCCGGACGAAGCGCTCGCCCAGGCGTCGAAGCGCGTGCAGGACTGGGAGGGTGGAACGCGCATCGCTCATGCGCTGCATGCGTTCAACCGCCACTGGTCTCGCCGGGTGCTCGGCCAGGGCGCTATCGTGCTGCTCTTCACCGATGGGCTCGAGCGGGAGGTGACGCCGGAGCTGACCTTCGAGATGGATCGGCTCAAGCGTTCCTGCCGCCGCCTCATATGGCTCAATCCGCTCCTGCGTTTCGACGCCTTCGAGGCTCGCGCCTCCGGAATCCGCGCGATGCTGCCCCATGTCGACGAGTTCCGGCCCGTCCACAATCTGACGTCGATGGAAGACCTCTGCCGCACATTGTACGGCGACCTGTCCAAGCGAGCCGACCCGCGCCAATGGCTGCGGGCGTCCTGAAAGTGAGGCTTAAGACAGCACCTGGGTCGGGATGCTCTCTCGCCAGATCGAGCGATATCGATAATCCCGGTGCTAAAGCATCGAACGCAAAAGTGGGAACCGATTTTGCGTGTAAAGATGCGAGAAACAACGGCTTAGAGCATCGGGCGTGAGTTCGAATTCACGTCCAATGCTTAGGGAACCATCCCTCGACGTCCGAAGGATTGGTGCGGCCGAGAGGACTCGAACCTCCACGGGTCTCCCCGCTACCACCTCAAGGTAGTGCGTCTACCAATTCCGCCACGGCCGCGCCGGGCTCTGGTAACGTCTCGCAGGTTAACGAGCGGATAACGCGTTTCGGTTTCGCAATCCCATGTGAAGCGTGGCAGCACTGCATTCCATTCCGATCCGGACCTCGCAGGTTCTCCCCCCGTATCGACTCATCAGGTCCATAAAAAAGCCGTCGAACTCCTCGATGGCCTGCGCTCCACATCGACCATAACGGGGTTGCAAGCACCTTGAGCACCGGCATTATTGCGACTGCAATCGTCCTGATCATCGGCTATGTTATCGTATCCAGGGTTATCGGCTTGGCGTTTCGCCTCGTGGTTCCTCTGGTTCTGCTCATCATCCTGGGCGGAGCCGGCGTGTTCTCGAGCCTGATTCCAGAGCGCGCCCCAGACATGTCCTACGGCCAAGTCGAGCATCGCTCCGGGAGCGACATCGGTGATCTTCGCTTGCGCGACATCGCTGACATCGCCGTCGATACAGCACGCTCGGTGTTGCAGGGCAGCCTGGCTCTCTTGAATGGCGTCCGTGGCGACACCGAACCGGAACTGAGACGTGAGCCGCGCTGGCCTGATGACCAGCAGCACATCCGTCGGTATGAGTCCTACGACGACCGGTCTGACATTGCCGATCACCCTCGACAGAGCGAACCACGGCATCCGTGGTAAGAAGCCTTCTGTAATCCCTGTCGCACAGAAAGCGATTGATGAGCGTCAGTCGTCGGATTTTCCGGCGGCTTTGCGCAGGGCTGCGTTGATACGCTCCTGCCAGCCTGGTCCATCCCCCTGGAAATAGGCGAGCACGTCCTGGTCGATGCGCAGCGTGATGGTCTCTTTCACGCCGGGGATCGCAGCAGTCTTGGGAGGCCCTTCGACAGGCTTCGTCGTGACTTTCTTGAACGCCGCTTCGGCCGCCTTCATGGGGTCGGTCGGCCGACGTCCGCCCGGTGGTCTCGACATGTTACTCCTCCTGCGTTTGCGTCGTAGAGATCCGACAAGTGCATGGTAGCAGGTCCAGAGGAATTTGAACCCTGCCCATTCCAGATGAGCGTCGCCGCAGATCGACTGTCCCTCCAATCGATATCCGAACTTACCGCGGGAACGGCAAATTTAGTCTCCCGTCTCTGCCAACTTCTCCTTGCTGAGGTGTAATGCGTCTGCGTACAGTGAGGCCCATCAAAGAGAACAACAAACAATCCTGCAGGAACCTTGGGGGGACCGCTTGGCCGAATACGATCTGGTCATCAAAGGTGGACGCGTCGCGACCACCGAAGGCATCTCCACGATGGACGTGGCGATCCAGAATGGAACGATCGCCGCATTGGGCCGGGAGCTTCAGGCCCGTACCAGCATCGATGCCGCCGGCAAGCTTGTTCTGCCCGGCGGCGTGGATGCTCATTGTCATATCGAGCAGCTTTCCGGTGGCGGATTGATGAATGCCGACACCTTCGAGACGGCCACCCGCTCTGCGGCGTTCGGCGGAACGACCACGGTCATTTCCTTTGCCGCACAGCATCGCGGAGACAAGCTGCGCGACGTCGTGGAGAACTACACACGCCTCGCAGCGGCCGGTGCGGTGACGGATTATGCCTTCCACCTCTGGATCTCTGATCCGACACCTGAAACATTGGAGCAGGATCTGCCGCGGCTGATCGAGGCCGGCCACCGGTCCATCAAAATTTTCATGACGTATGACCGGGTGCGCCTCCTCGACGAGCAGGTCCTCGACGTGATGATGGTGGCACGCAAGCACGGCGCCCTGGTCTGCGCTCATGCCGAGAACCACGGCATGATCAAGTGGATGGCCGACAGGCTCATCAGCCGCGGATATGTCGAGCCGAAATTCCATGGCGTCAGTCATCCGCGGGTTTGCGAGATCGAGGCCTTCGAGCGTATTGTCCGCTTTTCCCAGCTTCTCGACCAGCCCGTCATGTTGTTTCACGTCTCGACCGCGGAAGGCGCCGCTGTCGTCCGGCGCGCGCGCGGTGAGGGCATCAAGGTCTTCGCGGAGACCTGTCCGCAATACCTGTTCCTGACAGCCCAGGATCTCGACCGTCCGGGCTTTGAGGGCGCGAAATGGATGTGCTCCCCTCCTCCGCGCACGACGTCGGACCAGGAAGCCCTGTGGCGTGGGCTTGATCTGGGGGACCTTCAGATCGTCTCTTCCGATCACGCGCCCTATCGATTTGATGAAAGCGGCAAACTGGCCGCCGGCGCAAACGCGGATTTCAAGCAGATCGCGAACGGGCTTCCAGGACTGGAGACCCGCCTGCCGCTGCTCTTCGACGCCATGGTGAGCCGTGGGCGTTCGAGCATCGAGAAATTCGTGGAGCTGACAGCTACCGCCCCGGCGAAGATCTACGGGCTCCATCCTTGCAAAGGCGCCATCGCAGTGGGAGCAGATGCAGACATCGCGATCTGGGATCCCGACCGGGAGGTCGTTCTCCACGACGACGACCTGCATGACAATGTCGGCTACAATCCCTTTGCGGACCGCAGGCTGAAAGGCTGGCCGGAAACCGTCCTGCGCCGCGGCGACACGATCATTACTGACGGACGGCTTCAGGCGGCTCCGGGATCGGGACAGCTGCAGCTGCGCGGCATCGCGCCCTCCATGCAGCCGACCGGCAGGCTCAGTCCCGAGTTTGATCCCGCCACCAATTTCGGCGCACAGCTTCTGTGATCTCGCCTCATCACCATCAACCCATCGCATCGGGTCGACCCATCATGACTGGCACAATCAAGGTTATTCGGAAAGCGGCCTGGGCCGTTGCATGGGACGAGAGCACCTCGCAGCACGTCTACATGCGCGATGCCGATATCGCCTTCTCGACCTCCGGCATCCTGTATGTCGGCCCAGCTTATCAGGACCATGCCGACGAAGAGATTGCCGGCGCGGGCATCATGGTGATGCCGGGCCTCGTCAACATTCACTGTCATTCCGGCGACGAGCCAATTGCCAAGGGTCTGTTCGAGGATGTCGGAACGGCCGTCCTCTGGGGCAATGCTCTTTATGAATATTCAGCCCTGATCGATGCCGACGCGGACGCCAAGGCCGCCTGCCAGACGGTGATGCTGAGCGACCTGATGCGCAGTGGCGTGACCACGCATCTCGATATCGCGTCGCCCTCCCCGAAATGGCTCTCCCTAGCGGCCGAAAGTGGATTGCGGGCCTATCTCGCACCCGGCTTCCGTGAAGCGCAGTGGCGCATGGCCGGGAGCCATCGCCTCGACTTCGATTGGAACAAGGCCCAAGGGCGGGAGCGATATGCCGAAGCTTTGGCTTTCGTCGACCAAGCCCGCGCGCATCCCAGCGGCCGCATCGATGGCGTGATCGCCCCGTCGCAGATCGAGACCTGTTCCGAGGAGCTGATCCAGGAAGCCGTCGCCGAGGCGCGCCGCCGCGGAATGCGCATCACCATCCATGCGGCCCAGACCATGGCCGAGCATGAGGAATTGCTGCGTCGTACGGGCGAGACCGCCCCGGCGTTTCTGGAGCGCCTCGGTGTCCTTGGACCGGACCTGATTCTGGGCCATTGCATCTTTCTCGATCACCATTCCTGGACAAGGCAGCGCAACCGCGATGACCTTGTACGGCTCGCCGGAAGCGGAACATCGGTCGCCCATTGCCCCGTCACCTTCGCGCGCAGCGGCATGACCCTGGAAAGCCTCGGTGCCTATCGTCGTGCGGGCGTCAACGTCGGGCTCGGCACCGACAGCTACCCGTTCAACATGCTGGAAGAGATGCGGGAGGCATTGATCTGCTCACGCATCTCCGGCCGCAGCGTTTTCGATCTCGATACGGGCGGCCTGTTCGCGGTTGCGACGACGGGCGGAGCGAGAGCCCTCGGCCGCGACGACATCGGCCGTCTGGCGGCCGGCGCCAAAGCGGATCTGGCATTGGTGGATTTGAGCCATCCGGCCATGCAACCGATTCACGATCCGTTGCGCAATCTGATCCATTGTGCTGCGGAGCGCGCCGTCCGCGACGTTTACGTGGATGGACAGGCTGTCCTGAAGAACCGCCGCGTCGTCAATCTCGACTATGAGGGCGCAGTGCGAGAACTGCAGGATGCGCAGAAGCGTGCCAGTCGAAGGGCTGAGCGGGACGATCCGCAGGGCCGTCCCCTATCCGTTCTCGCCCCCTATTCCCTGCCGCTTGCCCGCCAAGGATAAGACGATCATGGACTCGCCCGTTTATGTGATCAATCCGAACTCGTCCCAGACTGTCACGGCAGAGATCGACAAGGCCGTGGCTCCCCTGCGAAGTGCCGATGGACCGGACATCGTCTGCCTCTCCCTGGCCGAAGGACCGCCTGGCATCCAGTCTCAGCGTGACGTAGACGGTGTCGTCACGCCGATCCTGCGCAAGGCGGCCGACCTGGAGGCGGGCGCGGGCGCGTTCGTCATCGCGTGTTTTTCGGATCCGGGCCTCCACGCCCTTCGCGAGCAGAGCCACCGTCGCGTCTTCGGCATCGCCGAATGCGGCGTGCTGGCGGCACTCACCCTCGGCCAGCGTTTCGGTGTCATCGCGATCCTGCCCACATCCATTCCGAGGCATCTTCGTTATTTCGGCGCGATGGGCGTCATGGACCGATTCGCGGCCGATCTGCCGATCGGGCTCGGCGTTGCGGAACTCTCGGACGAAGATCGAACGTTGAATCGCATGGTCCAGGTCGGGCGGACGTTGAAGGACGTGCACGGATCCGACGTTCTGGTCATGGGATGCGCCGGCATGGCCCGATACCGTGCCGCCCTGGAAAGCGCAGTCGGCATTCCCGTCGTCGAGCCGACTCAGGCCGCCGTTGCCATGGCGGTCGGCCATGTCCGCCTCTCGCAGGCACTCGCATCCTGAACAGATCACGCATCTTCTCTGCCCCTTGGAGTCTGAAAATGACTAGCCCTGTCGTCAAGACGACCCTTTTCCGGAATTGCGACTGGATCGTAGCCTGGGACGAAGCCGTCCGATCCCATGTCTATCTCCGCAACGCGGATTTCGTGATCCGAGGCTCTGACATTGTCCATGTCGGCAAGGATTATTCCGGCCCTTTCGATGCCGAAGTCGACGCCGGTAGGATGATGATCATCCCGGGCTTCGTGGATGTCCACAGTCATCCCGGACACGAGCCAGGCTGGAAAGGTATGCTGGAGGAGCTGGGCAGCCCACGCCTGGGGCAGAGCTCGCTCTACGAGTTCATGCCGGTCTTCCAGATCGGTCCCGAATACACGCGCCCTGCCCTGCGCGTGGCAACCTCGGAACTCCTGAAAAGCGGCGTCACGACGATCTGCGATCTCGGTCGCCCCCGCACGACATGGGCCGATGAATATGCGGAGACCGGCATCCGTGCCGTGCTCTGGGGAATGTTTCGGTCCGGCCCGTGGAAGACTACCAACGGCCATTCGGTGGAGTACGACCTTGATCCGGCAACCGGGGACCGGCTGCTGCGCGAGGCCATCGAGATCGCCGATGCCGCCTCGAAGCACCCGAGTGGGCGCATCACGGGCTTCATCGGCCCGGCCCAGATCGATACCTGCACCGAGGGTCAGATCCGAGACGCGCTCGATGCGGCACGGGAGCGGGGCCAGCCGATCCAGATTCATGCGGCGCAGAGCATCGTGGAATTCCAGGAGATCATGCGCCGCTATGGCTGCACGCCCATCGAATGGCTGGACAAGATCGGAGCGCTGGGTCCCGACACGATCATCGGCCATTGCATCTTCCTGAACGACCATCCGTGGCTGCACTGGCCCCATGCCAACGACTTCGAGCGCCTGCGTGACAGCGGCGCCCAGGTGGCGCATTGCCCTGTGGTCTTCGCGCGCCGCGGTATCGCCCTGAACACGTTGACCCGCTATGTGAAGGCTGGCATCCGCTGCGGCATCGGGACGGACAGCTTCCCGCACAACATGCTCGATGAACTGCGTATGGCCTGTTATGCCGGCCGCATCGTGGGAGGCAGTTTCACGGCCGCCACGACCCACGATGCGTTCATGGCCGCCACGGCCATCGGTGCCGACATGATCCGCCGCCCCGATCTGGGACGCCTCGCGCCCGGCTGCAAAGCGGATTTCTCGGTTGTCGACATGAGCAATCCCTATATGCAGCCGGATTACGAGCCCGTTCGCAGCCTCGTCTATTCAGCCAATGACAGAGCCATCAAGGATGTCTACGTCGACGGCCGCCAAGTCGTGAAGGATGGCGAGGTTCTCGACTTCGACATCGGCGAAGATCTCGAAATGCTGCGCAACGGGCAGGCCGAAGCCATTGCGGCTGCGCCGCAACGGGACTGGGCTGGGCGCGGTCTCGAGGAGCTGAGCCCCAGGGTCTTTCCCGTTCGGGACTGATCTGCGTCGAGAGCAAAGTCCGAAAGACGAAAGGCCCCGAATGATTTCGAGGCCTTTTTCAATTCGAATGCCGTTGGTTCGGCCGATCGGATCTAGCGAGCCGTCTCCCCATACCGGTCGAACACGATTTCGCCGCCGCGAATCGTGAGATCGCACCGGGTATCATGCAGAATCTCTTCAGGGGACGCCGTCAGGAGATCGCGGGAAAAGACCGCAACATCAGCCGCAAGGCCGGGAACGAGACGACCCCATTCATGCTCGGCCTTGTTCACATAGGCGCCGAACTCCGTGAAGGCCATGATCGCCTGCTCGATGGATACCACCTCCCGCTCGTCCATGACCGTGCCATGAGCCGTCTTGCGGGTCAGCATGGAGAAGAAATTCGGGAAGGGATTGATGTCGCAAACCGGCGCATCGCTGCCGGCAGCGGGCTTGAAGCCGAGATCGATCCAGGTCCTGAGCGGATAGGAGGGCTTCGCCCGCCTCTCGCCGACCACTGAAACATAGAGATCGCCGAAATCGTAGATGAACACCGGCTGCGGCACGGGCTGAACACCCAGGCGCCTCATGCGGGCATTCTGGTCGGCTCTCGCATAGCCCGCATGCTCGATCCTGTGACGGCGGTCCGGGTCCGGCATCGCCTCGAGAGCGAGTTCGAAGGCATTGAGGGTCTGCTCGATGGCGGCATCGCCGATCGCATGTACGGCAAGCTGATACCCCTTTGCGTGATAATCATGCACGAGATCGTTCATCTCGTTGTCGTGCAGGAGCATCAGGCCGTTGGTCTCGGGCTCTCCGAGATAAGGCTCGCTCATGGCGGCGGTTCGCCCGCCCGCACTGCCGTCGGTGAAGATCTTCACGGGTCCCACGCGCAGCATGGAATCGCCCGCGCCCGTCACCACGCCGTCCGCATAGGCCTGCTCCACGATGCCCCCCGGCCCGCCAAGAAGGCATTGGGTCGTCCGAACGGGCAGCCGCTGGAGGCGCTGCGCCGTACGATAGGCGGCAACCTCGCGGTATCCTGCCCTCATGCCGACGCCTGCATCCATCACGCTGGTGATGCCGTAGGATAGGCATGCCTGGCCGGCATCGTCGATGGCCTGAACGAGTTCCTGGTCCGTCGGCTCCGGCAACACCGCCTTGAGGCGGTCGCGCCCGGTCTCGGCCAGCAGGCCGGTCAGCCGCCCGTCCCGCTGCTCGATGGCGCCTCCCTGGGGAACGGGCGTGATCTCGTCGATACCCGCCAGTTCCAGCGCCTTCGAGTTGCAGATCGTCACATGGCCGCAGGCCCGCACGATCGCGACCGGGTGATCGGGCGCCGCCGCGTCGAGTTCCTCCCGGAGTGGATGGCGCCTCACGTCGAGTTCGAATTGGTCGTATCCACGCCCCTGAATCCACTGCCCCGGCGGCGTGACGGCGGCGCGCTGCCGAACCTTGCCGAGCAAGGCCGCAAGTGTCGGCGTGGAGGATGCGCGCACGTCCACATGTCCCATGATCACGCCATAGGGAAGAAGATGCATGTGCGAGTCGCACAGTCCGGGGGTCGCGAGGCGGCCTCGCAAATCGATCACCCGGGTCGACGGTCCGATGAGGGGCTCCATGTCGGCTGCGGACCCGGCCGCGAGAACCTGCCCGGCCCATAGGGCGACGGCTTCGGTCACTTGCTCTGAAAATCCGCGAAAGACGCGGCCGTTTGTGAGGACGATATCGGCTTTGGGCAGGATGGGCATGGACCACTCGCGCGGCAAGGGCGGGTGCAGCTGACGCTGCAGTCGACGGCGGGCGAGTTTGCATACCTTTTAGTCGATCAGCAAGATCTCAAACGCCTTCCGCTAGGAAATTCTGTCCTTGAATCCTTGATTGTTTCGGGTCTAGCTTGACACACAGCGACCAAATAAGGCGCAGGAAAAGAGGGAGTACAATGATTCAATCGAAAACCATAGGCCGGTGGCTTGCACTCGGCCTCATCGCCGGTGTCACGGCTGTTACCGCCGCACCTGCATCGGCTCAATCGACCCTTGATACGGTCAAGAAGCGCGGCAAGATCCTGTGTGGCGTGTCCCCCGTCGCTCCCGGCTTCTCCTATGCCGACGACAAAGGCGTTCGGCGTGGCTTCGATGTCGACATCTGCCGTGCCGTGTCGGCCGCAATCTTCGCCGATCCCGACAAGGTCGAGTATGTTCCGCTGAACACCAATGTCCGCTTCCAGGCCGTTCAGTCCGGGGAAGTCGACATCCTCTCGCGCCAGAACACCTGGAGCTTCTCGCGTGACGCCTCACTTGGCCTCGATTTCGGGCCCGTGGTATTCTACGACGGCCAAGGCCTGATGGCTCCGGCAAAGCTCAATGTGAAGAGCGCCAGCGAACTCGCCGACGCGGCGATTTGTCTGCTGCCTGGAACGACGACCCTCCAAAACCTGGAGGATTACTTCCGGCCCAAGAACATCAAGTATGAATCCGTGGTGTTCGAGAACTCCGACGAATGGCGCAATGCGTTCTTCAACGGGCGCTGCGATGCCATCACGACGGATCGCTCGGATCTCGCTTCCGTGCGCGCAATCGCCAACGACCCGTCCCAATATGTCGTGCTGCCGGAGACCATCTCGAAGGAACCGCTTGCGCCGACGATTC
Organism: Microvirga sp. 2MCAF35; assembly: GCF_052115545.1. Lineage (NCBI taxonomy): Bacteria > Pseudomonadati > Pseudomonadota > Alphaproteobacteria > Hyphomicrobiales > Methylobacteriaceae > Microvirga > Microvirga sp. 2MCAF35. The sequence continues at coordinate 6,649 of NZ_JBFRGW010000026.1, read as the reverse complement.
GCCAGAACGATCCGAACTGGCGCGATATTCTGAACTGGTCGATCTATACCCTCATCGGTGCGGAGGAGAAGGGCGTCACCCAGGCGAATGTCGATGAGTATCTCAAGAGCGAGGATCCCGAGATTCAGCGTATGCTCGGCGTGAATGGCGACTTCGGAAAGATGCTCGGCCTCGACAACAAATGGGGCTACAACATCATCAAATCCCTCGGCAACTACGGCGAAGTTTTCGACCGCAACCTCGGTCCCAAGACCCGTCTCGGCCTGACGCGCGGACCGAACGAGCTCTGGACCAAGGGTGGCCTGCTTTACGCGCCGCCGTTCCGGTAGTCTGAGATCGACGGGTGGTCGCAGGGCCACCCGTTTCCCCCTCAGTTCTATCCGGAAAGGATTATCATGCGCGCCGATGCGGTGAGCGGGACAAGGCTCCTGTACAATCTGCGTTTTCGGGCGATCCTCTATCAGGTGATCGCCGTCGGAAGCATCGTCCTCCTGGGACTCTATCTGTTCTCGAACGTATCGCAGAAGCTGGCCGAGCAGAATATCGCGACGGGTTTCGGGTATCTGAGCCGCGAAGCGGGCTTCGTGATCAGCCAGACATTGATCGACTACAAGCCCACCGATACTTATGGGCGAGCCATCCTGGCCGGCATCGTCAACACGGTCTGGGTCTCGGCCTGGAGCGTCGTGCTCGCGACGATTATCGGGCTTATTGTCGGCATCGCCCGCCTTTCCCGCAACCCGCTGCTGGCGCTCCTGGCCTTTCTCTACGTGGAGGCTTTGCGAAACGTACCTCTGCTCCTCTATCTTTTCCTTTGGTATGCCCTGATCGTTACGAGCCTCCCAGCCGTGCGCGAAGCATGGGAGATTCTGCCCCATGTCTTCCTGAGCAACAGCGGCCTGACCGTGCCGTCCCTCCTATGGACCAGCGCCCATACGCTCGTTCTTCTGGCCCTTATTCTCGGAGGTGTTCTCGGCGTTTTCGTGCATCGCCGCGCGATGGCCCAGCGGATCAGCACAGGCAAGATGCGAACGACATGGCCTTGGGTGGCCTTGGCCCTTCTAGTCCCCCCGATGCTCGCGCTTCTGATCGTGCAGCCCGATCTGACGGTCAGCCTTCCGGAGAAGGGGCGCTTCCGTCTGACCGGAGGCGCACAGCTCAGGCCGGAATTTACCGCCCTGCTCGTAGGCCTTGCTCTTTCCGCTTCCGCGGGCATCGCGGAAATCGTGCGAAGCGGAATTCTCTCCGTCCGCAAAGGGCAGTGGGAGGCCGCTCGCGCGCTGGGCCTGCGCGATGGGTTGACCATGCGCCTCGTCATTCTTCCTCAGGCGATGCGCGTGATCATTCCGCCGCTGACCAGCAGCTATCTGAGTCTGTTCAAGAACTCGTCGCTTGCCATCGCGATCGGATATCCGGATCTCGTCATGGTCTCGAACACGACCATGAACCAGACCGGACAGGCGATCGAGGGCATTGCGATCTTCATGCTCGTCTATCTCGGCCTGTCGATCATGATTTCGCTGTTCATGAACTGGTACAACAGCCGCGTCGCGCTGAAGGAGCGCTAGGCCATGACGACCGCGACCGACATCGCCGAAGCCCAACTGAAGATGCCGGTTCGACGGGAGCCGGACATCGGGCGCCGTTTCCTTCGTCGCACGCTCAAGCCTCTCATCGGGACTCCTGTCAATGCGGTGATCACGCTGGCCTGCCTGTGGGTCCTATGGCTTGGAGCCAAGGGTGCCTATGGGTGGCTCGTGACCCGGGCGGTCACGGAAGGCGGGACCCAAGCCTGCAAGGTGGGGAACGGAGCCTGCTGGCCGTTCTATGAAGCGAAGCTGCGCTTCATGATCTTCGGGGTCTATCCCTATGACGAGCAGTGGCGCGTGCTGGTAGCCATGGTTCTGTTTCTGGGCGCCATGGGAATCACTATGATCCCGCGCTTCTGGAGCAGGAATCTTCTCGTGCTCTGGGGCGTCACGATCGTCGCGACGGCGATCCTGATTGGCGGCGGCGTGTTCGGCTTGTCCCATGTGCCGACGACGCAGTGGAGCGGGTTGCCTCTCTCCTTCTTGCTGTCAGCGATCGGCCTTGCCTTCGGCTTCCCCCTCGGCGTCGTTCTCGCCCTGGCCCGCTCCTCGACGCTCCCGGCGATCCGGGTGATCGCCATCATCTTCATCGAGGTGATCCGTGGCGTTCCGCTCATCAGCATCCTGTTCATGGCATCCGTGATGCTGCCGCTCTTCATGCCGAGCGGGATCACGGTAGACAAGCTGCTGCGGGCGCAGATCGCCATCATCATCTTTGCAGCTGCCTATATCGCGGAGGCGGTCCGTGGCGGATTGCAGGCCATTCCCCGAGGACAGCATGAAGCCGCCAGCGCGATGGGCCTGCATTACTGGCAAGCCATGCGCCTCGTCGTCCTGCCTCAAGCCCTGAAGATCGCAATCCCGCCGCTGGTGAACATTTCCATCGGCTTCTTCCAGGACACGACGCTCGTCACGATCATCGGCCTCCTGGACTTTCTGTCCACCGTTCGTACGGCCATGACGGATCCGAACTGGGTCGGCATTGCCGTTCTCGAAGGCTACGTCTTCGCAGCCTTCGTGTTCCTGGTGTTCTCCTACGGGATGGGAGCGTACAGCCGGTTCCTGGAGCGGCGCATGCGCCTCGGCCACGACTAGCGCATCGGACGGAAAAGTGGACCCGGTATTCGCTGACGCGGCCCTGCGGGTCCGCTCCATCCGATGCGCCAGCCAAGAGAAAAAGCATCGGATGGATCCCAAAAGTGCAAATCCACTTTTGGGTCCGATGCTGTAGAGCAGTTCAGGCGGCCCGTGCCGCCCGACGCTCTTTTGCAAGATCCAGTGCCTGATAGGTCCAGTACGTGAGCTGCGCCGCAGCGACCCCGAACGGCCCCCCATTCCAGGCGAGACTGAAAGGCTCGTAGAGGCGGTAGCGATCGCTCGTGCCGAGAATTCCTTCCGCGATCACACGCCCGCCGATGGCCGTCGTGTTCATGCCGCGCCCGCCGAAGCCGAACACATGCCAGACGCCCGGCTGAAGCTTTCCGATGAGAGGCATCAGATGACGGGCATAGGCCATGAGGCCCGACCAAGCCGTCTCCACACGCACGCCCGCGAGCTGAGGATAGGTGGAGACCATCGTATTCTGCATCATGTCCGCGAGACGTCGCGGCTCGGTCGTGCGCGTCGTAATCCGTCCTCCCCAGAGAAGCCGCGCGCCTTCGTCGACGATGCGATAGTAATCCCCCGCACGCCGGTTGTCGCTGATCGCCATCGGCGTGCGTACCGCCTGTGCGATGCGCTCCGGTGCCGATTCCGTCAGAAGAACATACGTTGAAATTGGCAGAATGCTGCGGCGCAAGCGGGGTACCAGATTGTCCGTATAACCACCCCCCGCTAGGACCACGTCACGCGCCCTGACGTCTCCACGTTCTGCCCTGACGACCTTCTCCGCACCGTCGAAATCGCAGCCGGTTACGCGCGAGCCTTCGAAAATTCTCCCCCCCAGGCCTTCGATCGCTTTTGCCAGAGACCGAGCATAATTGAGGGGGTGGAAGTGAAAGGAGGCCGGATCGTAAAGCGCCTGAAAGTACTTCGGTGAATTCAAAACGGCTCGTACGGCGTCGGTTTGCATCACCTCCACGGGGTAATCGAAGGTCTTCTTCAGCATCTCGCTCTGGCGCGCGAGGCCGTCGGGATCGTGATATCGGAGCACGCTCATCTTGCCATAGACACGCTTGTTCTCGGCCATGCCGAGCTCGGTGAGATTTCCTTCGACGATCCGCACGCCCTCGATCGAGAGCTGGTGCAGAGCTTTAGCCTGCTTGCTTCCAACCATGCGGGTAATGTTGGCATGGCTCGTCGCATAACCTGGACCGACGAAGCCTCCATTGCGCCCCGATGCTCCCCAGCCGACCCTCTCGGCTTCCAGAACCACGACCGATCGGCCTGCCCGGGCCAGTTCGAGAGCAGCCGTGAGACCTGCGAGCCCACCCCCGACGATGGCGACATCGGCCTCGACCGTCCCCGCGAGCGGAGGTCGTTGCGAAGCATCCGCGAGTGTGCGGGCATAGTAGGTGTCGCCATAGCCGGTCATGAAGGCCCCCAATCCAGGTGATCTTCGCAAAGCCTAGCGCATCCTGCAGAAAAGTGGACCCGATTTTCTCCCGTGAAGGGCAGCAAAACAACTTCTGCTTTCCGGCTGGATCCACGGCGGAACCGCTGTCAAATCCTATGGTCCGATCCTGTCCCGGTTCCCACACGCGAAACCTCTTCTGCGATTGCTCCAGAGTTCTTGCGCGATCCTCTGATGCCCTTCGAGGGTTTTCGCACTTTTGTTCATCGTGAGAAGTGCGACGGCTACGGTATAGGTAATAATGGCAACGGCACGCTCGTCCCAAACGGTACCCTCCCACACGCCGTGCCAATACTCGAGGCTTGTCATTCCCGTCAGAGCATGGGCTTTCGGCTCCGGCTGCGCCGGAACGAAGAGATCTTCCGCCGCACCGTCCGCAAGACGAAGAGATGTGCTTGAGCGGATAGGCGTCGCCTCGGCGACGTTGCGGCTCGCACCGAAAATCGTCATGCTGCGGCATCCGAGGATCGATCTCATGATCGACCCCAAGGACTTCATGGGCAGCGTGAAACGCAATGTTGAGACTCTCGGCAGGATCTTCGATAAACAGGCCAAAGCCAATTGGCCAAGCTCGAGACATCCATAGCCAATCTTCGCCAGGAGATCGCCAAAGCCGGCAAGGGCCTTCTGGTCCTCACGACGGTGGGCAAGATGAGCGCCTACGGACCCGGCTCGCGCTTCGGGATCCTCCATAGCGAATTCGGAATCGTGCCCGCAGTCGAGGGATTGGCCACGACCAATCACGGTCAGGCCGTGTCGGCGGAGTTCATCCTCAAGACCAATCCGGACTGGTTGTTCGTGATCGATCGGGACGTGGTGGTCGGCCGCGATGGCGGCGCGGCCAAGAAGGTGCTGGACAACGAACTCGTCGCCCAGACCACAGCCTTGAAGGACGACCAGGTCGTCTATCTCGATCCGGTCGAGTGGTATCTGTTTGGCGGGGGACTTACGGCCCTTCAGGCCGGTGTTGATCAGATTGCCAAGCTGTGACGAAGAAGTAAGCCGCATCCGGCCGATACGGTTCGACCGCGGGTCGCTCCCTGAGCGATCCGCCTTTTGCGTGTGGAACCCCAGGCCTGTCGAAGGCCCGCCTGAAGCTCGAGCACCCTTGAGACCCCTCCTCGCCCTGGCAGCCGCAATGATCCTGGCTCCGATCAGCCTATTGATCGGAGCGAGCGACCTGTCGCTTACGACCCTCCTCTCACCACAGGAGGGCAACCGTACCGTTCAGATCCTCGTGGTCTCGTGCATTCCTTGGACCATTGCCCTCATCCTGGCCGGCATGGCCCTGGCGGTGGCCGGGCTGATCATGCAGATGCTGACACAAAACCGCTTCGTCGAGCCGTCCACGGCCGGAACGCTCGAGTCGGCAAGATGCTGGTGGCCGCAGGTTTTGCCCTGGCCGGAACCGCCCTGTTCCTGCGCATCCTCCGCCTCGTGGCCATGCGCTCGGTCCTGACCGTGCCGCTGGTCGGCAGCACGATGAAGCTGCTGCGCCGGGCCGCAGACGATCTCGGCAAGACGATCGTCCTCGTCCTCCAAGACATCAACTTTGCATCCTGCTACTCGGATTACATCGTGGCCATGCGCGACGGAGCAATCATCGGGCATGGGACACCCGACGAGACGATGAAGTGCGACGTTATACGAGACGTCTATGACATGAATGTCACGGCACAGGAAATGGGAGGGAGATCGATCACATTCTATTACGTCTAGAGCAACGGTGGTTCAGACGAATCCATAACCGGCCGCGGTGAAGTAGTTGCGGCATTCCTCAGCCTCGACCCCATCGCAGATGTCGCCAATGGCCCGCCAGAGTGCGTCAAAGGTGCGGGCTTCGGCTTTGCGCAGGAGCGCTTTGATCTTGGCGAAGAGTTGCTCAATCGGGTTCATGTCTGGACTGTAGGGTGGCAGGAACAGAAACCAGGCGCCGCGTTGCTTCAGACAGTACGCGGCCTTATCGCTTTTATGCGCCGGCAGGTTGCCGAGGATCACCACGTCGCCCTTGGACAAGGTCGGGGCGAGTTGGGTCTCCACATAGGTCTCAAAGATCTGCCGGGTCATCGGCCCATCAATCACCCAGGGAGCTGTCAGCCCGGAGTAGCGGAGCCCCGCCACAAAGGTCTGGGTCAGCCAGTGGCCGAACGGCGCCTTGGCATACAGGCGCTGCCCCTTGGGACAGCGACCGCGCAGGCGCGTCATCTTGGTCGAGGTGCCGGTCTCATCGAGAAACACGAGCCGATGCGGCTCCTGCTGCATGCGCGGCTGGCGCTTGGTGTGCCAGTGCTCGCGCGCCTGGCGTACGTCGGCGCGTCCTTGTTCGCTGGCCCGCAGCGTTTTTTTCTAGGACGGCAAAGCTAGCTGGCAGACCTGCTGTTCGAGAGCCGCCAGGTAGGCAGCGGGATCGTGTCGAAAGCGGGTGCGCAGGGTTCGCGCGCGGCGGCCTCTCTCCAGACGCTGGCGCAAACTCCTCCAGTGCTCCCGG
>NZ_JBFRGW010000025.1:0-70902 GCF_052115545.1 Microvirga sp. 2MCAF35 | reverse complement strand
CACCCGCGGCACGCCATGAGCCAATGGGAAATACGGTGAGATCCGCGCCATCTGGCGCTCGCTCAGAAGAAACAGATCACCCATCAGCACCTCCATCGCAGAGGCACTGAATCACTCCTCAGACCAAATTAATAGGTCCTGAGCCTAGGTTTGGAAACTCCTTCCACCCATCGTCCTTTCCAGTTCGAATCTCCCGATGCCATGATGAATTTGTCTCGCCGAGACCTATAAACAAACAAGTCTCCAGAGCTGACCGGGCATATCGAGACGCCGCCGGGGCTTGAGGGAGCAAGATCATGCTGCCGAAGAACGAGCAAGCCATCGTCCAGACCCTCCGCCCTTCCGTGAAGGCGCCGGTCTTTCCCAGCAATTCGACCGAGTTCATCAACGTCATGGCGCATTACCACCGGGCCGAAATCGCCCGCATGGCCGGCTGGCGGGACCGGATCGACCGGACGACCAACTGGGCCATCACGGTGGTGGCCGCCATGCTGTCGGTGTCCCTGTCCACCTCGACCGCCCACCACGGCGTGCTGATCTTCGCCATGGTGCTGGTTCTCCTGCTGCTGGTGATCGAAGCGCGGCGGTATCGCTTCTTCGACGTGTACCGCAACCGTGTTCGCCGGATGGAGCGCAATTACTTTGCCCAGATCTTCGCCCCGGAGGAGGGGACGACGGACGATTGGGTCCAGAAGCTGGGGGAAGATCTCCGGCGCCCCCTGTTCCTGACGAGCACCAGCGAGGCCATCACACGGCGGCTCCGGCGTAATTATTGCTGGATGTTTCTGATCCTGCTCTTCGCCTGGCTGGTGAAGACCACCTTCATCAGGATGCAGGAGAATGCAGTCGATGCCCACATCGTCGGGTCGCTCGGGGAATGGGTCCGCAATGTCGCCATCGGGCCGATTCCCGGATGGGCCGTGATCGCCGGCCTGGCCGTCTTCTATGGCTGGATTCTCTACGCCACCCTGCGCAAGCCCAAGGGCGAAGGGGAGCTGGCCTTCGGCAACGTGCATGTCTGACGCGAATGCGAAGATAGGCTGTGCCGAATGCCGGCTTTGGGAGTATAATGACTTCCAGGGTGTCGGCCCGCAGGCTTGCCGAGGTGGTTGCCATGAAAGCCATTCTGGTTCCGGTTGAGCCTCATAGCTTCATCCGCTCGGTCCTGGACGCCGCCCTGCTGGTCGCGGGCCGGTTCGGGAGTCATGTGGAGGGACTGGCGCTTGGCCCGGATATCCCGGAGGTCATCGCCTTCGATGTCCCGGTCGGCTGGACCATCCTGAGCGAAAAGGAGCAGCGCGAGCACCTGTCGCGATCACGGCATCTCTTCGAGGAGTTCATGCTCTCCTGTGCGGTGCCGCGTAAAACGGAATCGGCAGACGAGGTCACCTGCGACTTTGTCGGGCAGCAGCTGTTCGGAGACAGCTATATCGGCAGCTTCGGCCGGGTCTTCGACCTGATCGTGCTCGGTCGCCCCGGAGCGCAGGATGAACCGCCGCGATTGGCCACCCTGGAAGCTGCCCTGTTCGAGGGTGGACGGCCTGTCCTCATGGTCCCGCCCGCGTCCCCGGCATCGATCGGCGAGACTGTCGTGATCGCCTGGAACGGCAGCACGGAAACAGCCCGAACAGTGGCGCTCGCGATGCCCATCCTGAGGAAGGCCGGCCGCGTCATCGTTCTTTCCCTGGATGGCTGGGGAGGAGACGGTCCGAGCGGCGCGGAACTGTCTTTTCGCCTGGAGCGGAACGGTGTCCGGGCCGAGACGGCGGTCCGCAGGTTGAACACGCGTTCCCCAGGCGAGGCCATTCTCGAAGACGCTGCCTCCTTCCATGCGGATCTGCTCGTCAAAGGAGCCTACACCCAGAGCCGTCTGAGGCAGATGATCTTCGGCGGCGCCACGAGCCACATCATCGCTCATGCGGGCATGCCGGTCCTGATGGCTCACTAGTGCAGCGTATGCGGTCTCCGGCGCTCCGGGAGGCTTCTCGCTGGTCTTCTTGGTGCTTGGGGTTGCGTTCTTCTACAGCAGGTGGAGGCATCCATGTATGTCGTCATTCGCAAGTTCAGCAAGATGCGCTCGGTGCCTGAGGCGGCGCGGCGGGCGGAGAGCGGGATTGGCCAGATCCTACGGCAATCTCCGGGATTCCAAGGATATCACGTCTTCGACTGTGGCAATGGTGCCGGCGGCTCCATCACCCTGTTCGACACTCGCGAGGCTGCTCTTGCGGCCAACGAGAAGGCCCTGACCTGGATCCGCGCCAGCATGGCCGATCTGATTCAAGGCGAACCGGAAATCACGGCCGGCGAAATCCTGGCAACAGTGAAACCTTGATGGTGCCGGCAGATTCGTGTGAGCGGTCAGAGCCTGTCGATAACCGGCATTTGCTCCTTTAGAAACGGCTCAACCTATGGCCGAATGGTGTTTCGTTCCTAGTTCTCTCGGGAGGAGAACGAAAGACCATGACCGAGTATGGACCGCTGACCCTTCACGTGCCCGAACCCGCCGTTCGACCGGGGGGAACCCCCGACTTCTCGAATGTGAAGATCCCCAAGGCCGGAGCTGTCCCGCGACCCGATGTCGATGTGGAGCCGGAAACCATCCGCGACCTTGCCTTCTCCATCATTCGCGTTCTCAACCGCGCCGGAGAGGCAGTGGGACCCTGGGCCGGACTTCTGAGCGACGAGGAACTCATCGAGGGCATGCGCAACATGATGACCCTGCGCACCTTCGATGCGCGCATGCTGATCGCGCAGCGGCAGGGCAAGACCTCCTTCTACATGCAGCATCTAGGCGAAGAGGCCATCAGCTGCGCTTTCCGGAAAGCACTTGCGCCGGGTGACATGAACTTTCCGACCTACCGGCAGGCCGGCCTCCTGATCGCCGGCGGCTATTCCATGGTCGACATGATGTGTCAGGTCTATTCGAATTCTCGCGATCCTCTGAAGGGTCGCCAGCTGCCCGTCATGTATTCCTCCAAGGAGCACGGGTTCTTCACGATCTCGGGCAATCTCGCCACGCAGTATGTCCAGGCCGTCGGTTGGGCCATGGCCTCGGCGATCCGCAACGACAGCAAGATTGCAGCGGCCTGGATCGGTGACGGATCGACGGCGGAATCGGACTTTCACGCGGCGCTCGTTTTCGCATCCACCTACAAGGCGCCGGTCATCCTCAACATCGTCAACAATCAGTGGGCGATCTCCACGTTCCAGGGCATCGCACGGGGCGGGGCGGGAACATTTGCGGCTCGCGGCCTAGGCTTCGGCATTCCCTCCCTGCGGGTCGACGGCAACGATTATCTCGCCGTCTACGCGGTCGCGAAATGGGCTGCCGAGCGGGCAAGGCGCAATCTCGGCCCGACGCTCGTCGAATACGTCACATACCGGGTCGGCGCGCATTCGACGTCGGACGATCCTTCGGCCTATCGGCCGAAGACTGAATCCGATGCCTGGCCTCTTGGCGATCCCATCATGCGGCTGAAGACCCATCTCATCCTGCGCGGCACTTGGTCGGAGGAGCGGCACAAGCAGGCGGAGGCCGAAATTCTCGATACGGTCATTGCGGCGCAGAAGGAGGCGGAGAGCTACGGCACGCTTCATGCAGGCGCCAAGCCGTCCGCGCGTGAGATCTTCGACGGCGTCTATGCCGAAATGCCGCCGCATCTGCGTCGTCAGCGTCAGCAGGCGGGGGTCTGAAGCCATGGCGCGCATGACGATGATAGAAGCCATCCGGGATGCCATGGACGTGATGATGGGGCGCGACGAGCGTGTCGTGGTCTTCGGTGAGGACGTGGGCTATTTCGGCGGCGTCTTCCGCTGCACGGCCGGTCTCCAGCAGAAATACGGAAAGACCCGCTGCTTCGATGCGCCGATCAGTGAAGCCGGCATCGTCGGGACGGCGATCGGCATGGCAAGCTATGGCCTTTTGCCTTGCATCGAGATCCAGTTCGCAGATTACATGTACCCGGCTTACGACCAGATCGTGTCCGAGGCAGCCCGGCTGCGGTACCGCTCGAACGGCGAATTCACCTGTCCGATGGTGATCCGCATGCCGACCGGCGGTGGCATCTTCGGCGGGCAGACCCATAGCCAGAGTCCTGAAGCGCTGTTCACCCACGTGTCGGGTTTGAAGACGGTCGTGCCGTCCAATCCTCATGACGCCAAGGGGCTCCTGATCGCTGCCATCGAGGATCCGGATCCCGTGATCTTCCTGGAGCCGAAGCGGCTCTATAACGGCCCCTTCGATGGGCATCACGACCGCCCGGTGACGCCGTGGTCGAAGCATGACCTGAGCGAGGTGCCGAGCGGCCATTTCAGCCTGCCGCTCGGCAAGGCTTCGGTCGTACGGGAAGGCGCCGCCGTCACCGTCCTGGCCTACGGCACCATGGTCTATGTGGCACAGGCCGCCGCAGCGGAGACCGGCATCGATGCGGAGATCATCGACTTGCGGACATTGATCCCGCTCGACATGGAGACGATCGCGGCATCCGTCCGAAAGACGGGCCGTTGCGTGGTGGTGCACGAGGCAACTCTTACCTCGGGTTTCGGAGCGGAACTGACTGCACTTGTTCAGGAAAACTGCTTCTTCCAGCTGGAGGCGCCCGTCATCCGGGTGACGGGATGGGACACGCCTTATCCCCATGCCCAGGAATGGGACTACTTCCCAGGGCCGGCCCGCGTCGGCCGCGCCCTTGTCGAGACGATGGAGGCCTGACATGGGCGAGCACCTGATCAAAATGCCCGATGTCGGAGAAGGCATTGCCGAGGCCGAACTCGTCGAATGGCACGTGAAGGTCGGTGACCTCGTCCGCGAGGATGCGGTGCTGGCGGCGGTGATGACCGACAAGGCCACCGTGGAAATTCCTTCTCCCGTCGACGGCGAGGTTTTGTGGCTCGGGGCGGAGATCGGCGATGTAGTGGCGATTGGCTCCCCTCTGATCCGCCTGAAGGTCGAAGGAGGTGACAGCGCGACGTCCGAAGGCAGTCCGACGGAGAAGGTGGCCGAGCCGCCTGCCCGGATCGGAGAGATCGAAGCCCAGGCTGATGGCGCCGTCAAAGTCCCGGAAGCCATTATCGAACGGCAGGTGAAGAGCGCGCCGTCTCAACCGACGGAGAAGCCGCAGACTCCTCCCATGAAGATGCACCGGACCTCTGTGACGCGCGCCGAGGGGGAGAGGCCCATTGCCTCGCCCGCCGTCCGGTTGAGAGCACGGGAAGCCGGAGTCGATCTGCGGCAGGTTCCGGGCTCCGGTCCAGCAGGCCGGATTACCCATGAGGATCTGGATGCGTTCTTTACCCATGGACGCCAGGTCGCCAAGGCGCCGGGATTGTCCCAGAACACGTCGGTCGAGCACATCAAAGTCGTCGGGTTGCGTCGCAAGATTGCGGAGAAGATGGCGATTGCAAAATCGCACATTCCGCACATCACCTATGTGGAAGAGGTCGACGTGACGGCGCTCGAGGATTTACGGTCTTCGCTCAATGCGAACAAACGGGCTGACCGGCCGAAACTGACGCTGTTGCCGTTCCTGATGCGCGCGATGGTGAAAGCCATTGCCGAGCAGCCGCATCTCAACGCCATCTACGATGATGACGCTGGCGTCGTCCATCAGCATGGTGGCGTGCATATCGGCATTGCGACGCAGACGGGCTCGGGTCTCATGGTCCCAGTCGTGAAGCATGCGGAGGCGCGCGATCTCTGGGAATGCGCGGTCGAGCTGAACCGGCTTGCGGAGGCCGCGAAGTCCGGGCTCGCCACTCGTGAGGAGCTCGGCGGATCGACGATCACCATCACGTCGCTCGGCGCCATAGGCGGCATCGTCACCACGCCGGTGATCAATTATCCGGAGGTCGCCATCGTCGGCGTCAACAAGATGGTGGTGCGGCCGGTCTGGGACGGCTCGACCTTCATTCCCCGCAAAATGATGAACCTGTCCTCCAGCTTCGATCACCGGATCATCGACGGCTGGGATGCGGCGGTGTTCGTGCAGCGCATCAAGACGTTGCTGGAGACCCCCGCCATGATCTTCGTGGAGGCGTAAAGCCGATGAAGGATATCTCCTGCAAACTCCTCGTCATCGGAGCCGGGCCCGGAGGCTATGTCTGTGCCATCCGCGCCGGGCAACTGGGGATCGACACGGTCATCGTCGACTCAGGGAAACCTGGCGGAACATGCCTCAATGTCGGGTGCATTCCCTCCAAGGCGCTCATTCACGCGGCGGAGGAGTATGACAGGATCGTTCACCTGGCGAATGGCCGGAACTCGCTTGGGATCAGGACGACGAAGCCGGAACTCGATCTCTCCCAGACGATCGCCTGGAAGGACGGCATTGTCGGGCGCCTCAACAGCGGCGTATCGGGCCTGCTCAAGAAGGCGAAGGTGAAGATCGTCCAGGGCCATGCACGCTTTCGCGACGGGAAGACGGTCGAGGTCGAGACGGAAATGGGCCGGCAGATCATCCGCGCCGAGAATGTCGTGATCGCGACCGGGTCTGCCCCGGTCGAGTTGAGAAACATGCCATTCGGCGGTCCCGTGATCTCCTCCACCGAGGCGCTGTCGCTGACGTCGGTTCCAGAACGTCTCGTTGTGGTCGGTGGCGGCTATATCGGCTTGGAGCTTGGCACGGCTCTCGCGAAGATGGGCGCGAAGGTGACGGTCGTCGAAGCCCAAGGCCGCATCCTGCCGCAATACGATGCGGACTTGACGCGTCCGGTGGCCAAGAGGCTGCAGGTGCTGGGTATTGAGGTGATGACCGGCGCCAAGGCGAAGGGTCTGGCAAAAGCGGGCGGTACATTGCTGGTCGAAGCGGAGGACGGATCGGAGACATCGCTCGCGGCCGACAGGATCCTCGTCACGATCGGAAGAAGGCCGGTCACGCAAGGCTGGGGACTGGATGAACTCGTCCTCGACATGGATGGCCCGTTCATCCGCATCGACGAGCGATGCCAGACGTCGATGCGCGGGGTCTACGCCATCGGCGACGTGACCGGCGAGCCGATGCTGGCCCATCGCGCTATGGCACAAGGCGAGATGGTGGCCGAAATCATCGCGGGTCACAAACGTGTCTGGGACAAGCGCAGCATTCCCGCCGTCTGTTTCACCGACCCCGAAATCGTCACTGTCGGCTTGTCGCCGGAAGAGGCCCTTCGGATGGGCGTCGACGTCAAACTTGGACAGTTTCCGTTCTCGGCCAATGGTCGCGCGATGACCAGGATGGGCGAGGATGGTTTCGTGCGGGTGGTCGCGCGCACGGACAACCATCTGGTGCTCGGCATCCAGGCCGTGGGGCAGGGCGTTTCCGAACTGGCGTCCGCCTTCAGCCTTGCGCTCGAAATGGGTGCGCGCCTCGAAGACATCGCCGGAACGGTCCATGCGCATCCGACCCAGGGCGAAGCCTTCCAGGAGTCGGCGCTCAAGGCTCTGGGAATGGAACTCCATATTTAGGGCAAGGACAATACGCCTTAGGTCTCCAGATCGCCCTTTCCCTTGACGAGGACAAGATCCCAAGGCGAAGCCTTCACGCAGGTGCTTCCCTGATCCCAGATAGCTGCGACGATGCGAAATGCGTGCATACTCGCACGTCCTATGGGGTTGGCCGCCCGCTTCGAGGCGAGCCTCAGGCTATAGAATACCATCTGCGTGGGGCACCTTCTCGGCAATCGCACTTGCGCTGAAAGTAACAGGTGCTTTGATCCGCGTCTCAAACGATCCGAGCATGAGATTCAATTCTGTCGCCTTGTCCTTCGACGAGAGGCCGGTGGTTCCGTGGCGGCTCTATCTAGGCAGGCAGAAGATCGCGGCAACTCCTCTCACGAGGTAAATCAATTAATAAAAGCGAACAAGCAAAATCAATCATGAATATTGATAATTTCTACAGTAAATCCAAGCTTGTGTTAGTAATTGACGGGCCATAACCGCTGTGAGAGCATTCATTCTTATAATTAACGACAATCCAAGACAGATTCCATTGGGAGGGAACAATGCAGTTGAGGCAGCTTACGCTATTGTCTGCAATGGGCTGGATTGCGGGCACGGGTCTGGCTTTGGCCCAGGGCCAGACCTTGACGATTGCCACTGTCAACAACGCCGACATGATCATCATGCAGCGGCTGTCGCCCAAGTGGGAGCAGGCGACCGGCAACAAGTTGAATTGGGTGGTGCTTGAAGAAAACGTGCTGCGTCAGCGCGCGACCACCGACATCGCCACCAAGGGCGGGCAGTTCGACATCATCACGATCGGTTCCTATGAGGCGCCGATCTGGGGCAAGCAGAATTGGCTCGTCCCTCTTAATGATCTCGGCGCCGATTATGATTATGCCGACATCATCCCGTCCGTCATGAACGGCCTGTCCTATGACGGCAAGCTTTACGCCGTTCCATTCTATGCTGAAAGCTCGTTCACATTCTATCGAAAGGATCTGTTCGATCAGGCCGGAATCAAGATGCCCGATAAGCCCACCTATGATCAGATCGCCGAATATGCGGCCAAGCTGACCGATAAGTCGAAGGAGCAATACGGCTTCTGCCAGCGCGGCAAACCGGGTTGGGGCGAGAACATGGCGTTCATCGGCCCGATGGTGAATGCCTTCGGGGGACGCTGGTTCAATGAGAAATGGGAGCCGCAGCTCACCACCGATCCGTGGAAAAAGGCGATCAACTACTACGTCAAGAACATGCGGGAATACGGCCCTCCGGGCGCAACGGCGAACGGGCACAACGAGAACCGCGCCTTGTTCGCGACGGGGCATTGCGCCATGTGGGTCGACGCCACATCGGCGGCTGGCTACATCTATAATCCGAAGGAAAGCCAGGTCGCGGACAAGACGGACTTCACGGCTGCACCCGTGGAAGTCACGAGCAACGGATCAGGTTGGTTCTGGGCCTGGGCGCTGGGCATTCCCGCTTCGTCGAAGAAGGTCGATGCGGCCAAGTCCTTCGTGAAATGGGCAACCTCGAAAGAGTATATCACCCTGGTCGGCACTGAAGTCGGTTGGGTCTCCGTGCCTCCCGGCACGCGCAAATCGACCTACGACAATCCTGAATACCAGAAGGCGGCACCCTTCGCGAAGGTGGTTTACGAGGCAGTGTCCAGTGCGGACATCACCAAGCCGACGAAGGATCCCGTCCCCTATATCGGCATTCAGTATGTCGCCATCCCCGAGTTCCAGGGCATCGGTACGGCTGTCGGGCAGCAGATTGCCGCCGCCTTGGCCGGTCAGGCGACTGTGGAGCAGGCGCTTGAGACGGCGCAACGCTCCACGGAGCGCACGATGAAGCAAGCGGGCTATCCGAAATAAGCCGGTCGCCATGCAGCCGGCGAGCTTGAATGCCTGCCGGCTGTTCTCTCCAGTGTGAGCAACCGAGATGGCGAGCACCACCACGACGGTCCCTGTCCCTAGCAGCGCGGCTTCTGCCGGAAGACGCAGTCAGCGCAACGTGAGAACGCTGCCCCTGGTCGCGCCATCCGTGGTCATCCTGTTCCTCTGGATGATCGTGCCGTTGGTGATGACACTGTGGTTTTCGTTCCAATACTACAACCTGCTGGATCCTTCCGTCGGCGGATTTGCAGGCTTGGAGAACTATACGTTTCTGCTGACCGATCCGTCCCTCTGGACGGCGATGGCCAACACGTTGTTCCTGGTCTTCTGGGTGCTCGTGATCACGGTCGGTCTGGGAACGCTTCTCGCCGTTCTGTTCGATCAGGACTTCTACGGCCGGAGCATTGCACGCCTGCTCGCGATCGCTCCGTTCTTCGTCATGCCGACGGTGAGCGCCCTGATCTGGAAGAACATGCTGATGCATCCGGTCAACGGACTCTTTGCATTCTTCGCACGTTCGCTCGGCTTGCCGGCCATCGACTTCTTCGGCGGTTTCCCACTGACCTCCGTCATCATCATCGTTGCCTGGCAGTGGCTGCCCTTCGCCCTGCTGATCCTGCTCACGGCGATCCAGTCCCTCGACAGCGAGCAGAAGGAAGCTGCGCGCATGGATGGTGCAGGCCCCTTCGCGATGTTCTTCTTCATCATCCTGCCCCATCTCGGCCGGGCCATCAGCGTCGTCATTATGATCGAGACGATTTTCCTACTGTCGGTGTTCGCCGAGATCTACGTGACAACCTCCGGCGGACCCGGCCTTGCCTCGACCAACCTGGCCTTCCTGATCTATCTGCGCGCCTTGCGCGAATACGATGTGGGCGGGGCCTCTGCCGCTGGCGTGATCGCCGTGATTCTCGCCAACATCGTGGCGATCTTCCTCGTCCGCTCGATTGCCAAGAACATCGCCGATTGAGGTTAAGCCATGCACCCGAAAACCCGCGAGAAGCTCATCCTCACGGTCGTCGGTTGGGTGGCCGCCGGGCTGATCTTCTTCCCGATCTTCTGGATGATCCTCACGAGCTTCAAGCCCGAGGTGGAGGCCATTGCAACACCGCCGAAGCTCTTCTTCACGCCGACGCTTGAAAACTACATCACGGTGCGTGAACGGGCCGACTACATCCATTTCGCCATCAACAGCGTCGTCATCTCGGTCGGCGCCACGCTCCTGGCGACGCTGATCGCCGTTCCGGCTGCCTATGCCATGGCTTTTTTTCCAGGGAAGCGCACCAAGGACCTGCTGCTCTGGATGCTCTCGACCAAGATGATGCCGGCTGTCGGCGTCCTGATCCCGATCTATCTTCTCTTCCGGGACACCGGCGCCATCGATACGCGCTGGGGACTCATCGTGGTCTATACGCTCATGAACCTGCCGATCGTGGTGTGGATGCTCTACACTTTCTTCAAAGAGGTGCCGAAGGACATCCTCGAAGCCGGGCGCATGGACGGCGCAAAGCCGAAACAGGAGGTCTGGATGCTCCTCCTGCCGCTGTCGCTGCCTGGCATCGCATCGACGGCACTCCTCTCCATCATCCTGTGCTGGAACGAGGCCTTCTGGAGCCTGAATCTCACGACTTCGCAGGCGGCGCCGCTGACCACGTTCATCGCCTCCTTCTCGGCGCCCGAAGGATTGTTCTGGGCCAAACTGTCCGCAGCGTCGACGATCGCCATCGCACCCATTCTGGTCTTCGGCTGGATGAGCCAACGCCAGCTCGTGCGTGGACTGACCTTCGGTGCCGTCAAGTAATGGGAAATGCAACATGTCGACAATCGTTCTCAAGGGCATCGAGAAGAGTTACGGGGCAGTGCAGGTCATCAAGGGCGTCGATCTCTCGATCGACGACCGGGAGCTCTGCGTCTTCGTCGGCCCTTCCGGGTGCGGGAAGTCCACGCTCCTTAGAATGATCGCAGGCCTTGAGGAGATCACGGAAGGCGATCTTCTCATCGATGGTCAGCGCGTCAACGACGTGCCGCCCTCGGAGCGCGGCCTCGCCATGGTGTTCCAGTCCTACGCCCTCTATCCGCATATGTCCGTTGCGGACAACATGGGTTTCTCTCTTCGCCTCGCTGGCGCCTCTAAGGAAGAGAGGCGCGCCAAAGTGGCGGAGGCAGCACGCATACTTCACCTGGACAAGTTGCTTGATCGCAAGCCGAAAGAATTGTCCGGCGGCCAGCGGCAACGCGTGGCGATCGGCCGGGCCATCGTGCGCAAGCCCAAGGTTTTCCTCTTCGATGAGCCGTTGTCCAATCTCGACGCTGCTCTGCGCGTCCAGATGCGCATCGAGCTGGCCCGACTGCACGATGAATTGGCCGCGACCATGATCTATGTCACCCACGATCAGGTCGAGGCCATGACGATGGCGGACAAGATCGTGGTTCTGCAGGGGGGCATCGTCGAGCAGTCCGGAACGCCGCTTGAACTCTATCATCATCCTCGAAACCTCTTCGTGGCAGGATTCATCGGCAGCCCGAAAATGAACTTCCTGCCCGCGACGGTCACGGCCGTCACAGACGCGGCCACGACCATCCAGCTTGCCGGCGGCGCGAGCCTCTCCGTTCCTGTGCGACCCAGCCGCCAGAAGGTCGGAGATGCTGTGACGCTCGGCGTCCGGCCCGAGCACATGCGGTTGGCCGGAGAAGGGGAGGTTGCCGGCGAGGTGATGGTGGTGGAGCGCCTCGGCGGTGAAACCTTTCTCTATGCCCAGGTCAATGATGGCACGATGCTGATCGTTCAGGCCGACGGAGAGATCCCGACGAGCGTTCACGAGCGCATCGCCATAAAGCTCGATCCGGTGACATGCCACCTGTTCGATGGCGACGGTGTCGCAATCGAGCGCGTGCAGCGGCATCCGCTTGCCAACCTGCGTCGGCTGCCAACCCGCAAGGCAAGCTGAGGCCAGTCCAGAGGCGAACAATGGCCTCCAAACGCTTCGATTATATCGTGGTTGGCGGAGGCAGCTCAGGATGCGTCGTGGCAAGCCGACTCGTCGCCGAACATGACGCCCGCGTGCTGCTCGTCGAAGCGGGGCCGCGAAGGGTGAGCCCGCTCCTTGCGATGCCGGCGGGATACATGAAGTTTCTCGCCCGGGATACCTATCTCACCATGCACCATGTTCTTCCACAGGAGCAGCTTGGCGGCCGTTCGCCCATCGTGCCTCAGGCCAAGGTTTTGGGTGGTGGAAGCGCCGTCAACGCCATGGTCTATATCCGAGGACAGGCTCAGGATTACGATGCATGGGATGAGGACCTGGAACATGCCGGGTGGAGCTACAATGATCTTCTGCCCTATTTCATAAGACAGGAGGAGAACGATCATCTGGGTGCGCCCTATCACGGCACCGGAGGTCCATTGAAGGTGTCGCATCTGGGACAGTATTCTGCGATGAGCCGCGCATTCGTGCAGACGATGCAGGAGTGCGGCATCCCCTACAATGCCGACTTCAACGGCGCCCGGCAAAACGGCGTCGGCTTCATGCAGCACACGATCGACTGGGCCACACGTCGCCGGTGCAGCGCAGTCGATGCATTTCTCCAGCCTGTTCTTTTCAATCCGAAGTTAATCTTGGCAGCTGAAACAAGCGCCATCCGCATCCGTGTTGAGAAAAGCCGCGCCATAGGAGTAGACCTCCATGGGCCTAACGGATTGGAAACAGCCTTTGCCGATGCGGAAGTGATCCTTGCGGCCGGGACTTACATGACGCCGAAGCTTTTGATGCACTCCGGCATCGGCCCCGCAGATGAGCTGTCGCGCCATGGGATCAGGATTGTCGACGACCTGCCCGGGGTCGGACGGAACCTGCAGGATCATCATGAGGTCCCAATCGTCGCCACGACGTCCGGAGCATTCGGCTATTTCGGCCAGGATCGTGGCCTCGCAATGCTCAGAAACGGGTTGCAGTACATGCTCTTCAAATCGGGATCTGTCACCACCACCGGCGTCGAAGCCTGCGCTTTCATCGATCCAGACGGAGGCGAGCGGCCGACGATCCAGCTCTATTGCGTTCCCACCGTCTATCTCGACCGCGACGTCTCGGGCGTTGAGCCTACTCACGGTGTCACGCTGAATCCCTGCCTGCTGCGCCCGAAGGCGCGTGGTTCCGTGCGGCTGGCGTCTGCCGACCCGGCCGCGCTGCCGGTTGTGGATCCGCAATTCTTTGGAGATCCGGGCGATCTACGGCTGACGATCCGAGCCTTGCGATATGCCCGCGAGGTGCTCGCGACAGCTCCGGTTCGAGACTTGATCGAGCGGGAGATCTTTCCGGGGCAGGAGGTCGCTTCGGACGAGGCACTTGCTGAGCACTGCCGCAGAACGGTGAAAACCAATTATCATCCGGTCGGCACGTGCCGCATGGGCAGAGAGAGCGACCCTCTTGCCGTCGTCACGCCGGAGCTCGTCGTCCGAAGTTTCGAGAACTTAAGGATCGTCGATGCATCCATCATGCCGACTATCCCCAGCGGCAACACGAATGCGCCGGTGCTTGCAATCGCCGACAGGGCGGTTGACATCATCACCGGTCATAGGCGCATGATCCGCGAAACCGCAGATGCTCCGTCGAACCGTGTTCCTTCCATGCCCGATCAGGTCCATCCGTCATGAGCCAGAGCTTGAACCTCGCCAATCTCGCAAACCTGCCGTCTGGTGTCGCTAAGCCTCGCTATCGTCGCGAGGAGCTGCAAGCGGGCATTCTGCACATCGGGGTCGGCAATTTTCATCGCGCGCATCAGGCCGTGTATCTGGATGACCTCTTCAATGCGGGAAAAGATCTCGACTGGGCGCTGATCGGTGCCGGCATCCGTGCCGGCGATCGGGCGATGCGAACCGCGCTGGAGCCTCAGGGCTGGCTCACCACAGTGGTGGAACTCGAGCCCGGTGCCAACATTGCGCGGGTAACCGGCGCCATGGTGGGCTTCGTGCCGGTCAATGACGACGGAACCTCCATAGTAGATGCCCTTGACGACCCCGCGTTGCGCATTGTGTCACTGACCGTCACGGAGGGCGGGTATTGCATCGATCCGGCGACGGGATCGTTCAATCCGGAGCATCCGGATATCGTCTACGATGCCGCGCATATGGGGGCTCCCAAAGGCGTGTTCGGGGTTCTTCTGGCGGCCTTGGAGCGGCGTCGCGATAATGGGCAGGTGCCTTTTACCGTAATGTCGTGCGATAACATCCCCCATAATGGGCAGGTCGCGAGAGATGCAGTGGCGGGCCTTGCCGATCTCGTTGACCCTGCCTTGGCCGCCTATGTGCGGGAGCAAGTCGCCTTTCCCAACAGCATGGTCGACCGCATCACGCCGGCGACGACCGACCGCGAGCGCACCATCTTGGCCGAGCGCTTCGGCGTCAAGGACAATTGGCCGGTCTTCTGCGAGCCCTTCCGCCAATGGGTTCTGGAAGATAATTTCCCGGCAGGCCGACCGGCGCTGGAGGGCGTCGGCGTCACCTTCACGCCGCATGTAGCGGCCTTCGAATTGATGAAGCTTCGGATCCTGAATGGGGGACATGCCACCATTGCCTATCCGGCTGGGCTCCTAGGCATTCATTTCGTCCATGATGCCATGGCGGATCCCTTGGTGCGAGGATTCCTCGATAAGCTGGAGGTCGAAGAGATCATCCCTTGCGTGCCGGCCGTGCCTGGTGTCGATCTTCGCGCGTATTACCAGTTGATCGCCCGCCGCTTCGCCAACCCGGATGTGGGCGACACGATCCCGCGACTCGCTCAGGATGGTTCCAACCGACAGCCCAAGTTCATTCTGCCCTCGACGCGAGATCGCCTGAAAGCGGGTGCCGATGTAACGGGCCTTGCGCTCGAATCCGCCCTGTGGTGCCGTTATTGCGCAGGAACGACCGATGCCGGCGAGCCCTTCAAGCTCGACGATCCCAATGCGAGCCGCCTGACACCCGCCGCCTTGGCCGCGAAGAACGATCCAGCGTCTTTCCTCGATCTGCGGGAGATCTTCGGTGATGTTGCTGATGCACCGCAATTCCGGTCTCATTTCGAGACATCGTTGAGCAGCCTCTGGCGCGACGGGACCCGTGCCACTTTGCAGCGCTACTTGGGCGGAGGCGTCTAAGCCTTCACGCAGGCATGTCGATCTGCACCTTTACGGAGGCCCGCGGCATGGCCTTGGCGAAGTCGAAGGCTTCGACGCTGTCCTCGAACGCGAAGCGGTCGGTGATCAGGGGCTTCACGTCGATCTTGCCTGAAGCGATCATGGCAATCGCCCGAGGGTACACATGGGCGTAGCGAAAGATGCTTTCGACACGCGCCTCTTTCACCTGCGCCTTGCTGACATCAAACGGGAAAGGCTCGAGGGGGATTCCGACCAAGGCTACTTTCCCTCCAGGGCAGACGAGGTCGAAGATCTCCGCCATGGCGGGCGGGTAGCCCGAGCACTCGAAAATCACGTCCGCGCCCCAATTGTCGCTCTCGCGTTTGACGATTTCCAGAAGGTTATGGCTTTTGACATTGACCGGCAGGACAGGGCCGAGTGTGCGCGCCAATGCGAGTTTCGGCTCGTGCACGTCGCTTACGATCACACGTGAGCAGCCCGCGGCCAAAGCCGCCAGGATGGTCACCATCCCGATCGGCCCAGCGCCGATGACGACAGCGAGATCGCCAGGCTGCACCTGCACCTTGGTGGCGGCATGGACACCGACGGCCAAGGGCTCAACCATGGCGCCCTCGGCATAGGAAATGTGGTCTGGCAGTTTGAATGTGAAATCCGCCGGATGAACGACGGTTGGCCGCAACACGCCATGCACGGGCGGCGTGGCCCAGAACCGCACAGCCGGATCGAGATTGTACTTGCCCAGGCGCGTTGCGCGGCTTGCCGGATCTGGAATGCCGGGCTCCATACAGACGCGGTCTCCGGGCTTGAGTTCCGTCACGGCCGAACCAACCTCGACAACCTGTCCGGCGGCCTCGTGTCCGAGGATCATCGGCTCCTTGACCACGAAAGGCCCGATGGCTCCATGGGTGTAATAGTGAACATCGCTGCCGCAGACGCCGACCGTTCGAAGGGCGATCCTGACATCGCGGGGGCCCACAATTTCCTCGATGGATATATCGCGCAAGCTGAGCTCGTCCTTGCGCTCCAGTACCAGAGCTTCCATGACTCACTCTCCTCTACGGAAACCTATTCTGCCCGAACCTGCCGAAGGTGCATAGGGCTTCTTGGCGGAACCGGAGAGCGCAAACGAGCGCACGATGGCAATCAGGGGAGGTCAGCGTTCGGCCCCGTTTCCGAATGGGCGACGGGCAACTTCTCCTGGTGAGGCGTGCAGAGATATGTGGCTTGCAGCAGTCCGTATCCATAGGTCTTGTCGCGACCTGGTGCGCCGAGATCGAGGGCGCTTCTCTCCAGAGCGGCCTGAAGATCTGCGGTGTCCGATGGATCGCTTGACGCGCTGAGGATTGCTGCTGCGGCCGTTACGAACGGCACGGCATAGGACGTGCCGCTTCTGAGGGTGCTGCCGTCCGATGAGGCAACCCGTAAGTCCACTCCGGGTGCTGCGATGTCGATGTATTCGCCCTGTGTTGCCCGTGAATAGACGGCGAGCTTCTTGTCCACGGCAGTGACGGCGATCACGCCCGGATAGGCGGCCGGATAGGACGGCTCAGCACCTGCGCCGTTGTTGCCTGCCGCCGCAATGATGATCATGCCTTTCTCCTGGGCGGAGGCAATCGCTCGCTTCAGAACTTCATTGGTCGGACCGGACAGGCTCATGTTGACGATTCGCACATTGCGCTCCGCCAAGACCTCCAGAGCCTGGACGAGCGTGACCACGTCTGTCCGATCCGCCGTTCCTCCATCGTGGTAAAACGCATCAACAGCCAGAAGATGTGCATCAGGAAGGAGGCCCGGAACACTGCTGCCGCTCCTGCCAGCAAGGATGGTCGCGATAGCTGTGCCATGATCCTGCTGAGACGGTTTGCCGCGAAGCTTGAGACCGGACAGGATCTCGATCGACTGGCCTTTCAATGATTCATGGTCGCGATTGATCCCCGTATCGATCAGGCCGATTGGAGGTGTCGGGCCGCATTGCTGGGAAGCGGATGCGTTCCAGCCGATGAGCGAAACAGCTTCGCAGTTCGGGCCAGTACAATTCGCTGGTCCCTCATCGGTGTAATAATAATGATCGAAATCGACCGTGGCTTTTGTATCAACTACGTGGATTCTTCGCTGTGCCTCGCTGAGAGAAACTCCACGCGGCGGGATCAGCTGAACGACGCTCGCGAGACTTCCGATCGCCTGCTTTTGTGTCCGAAAGCCCTGTGAGCTCAATCGCGCCAGGCTGGTCGAGCTCAGCCCGGACGCGACAATCGAACGATTGGCACGAAGAGGCTTGGGAAGAGTTCGATTGACCGTTTCCTCAGACGGTGGGAAAGCGGCGGCCTGCGCCCGGCTTGTTGCCGGCGCGTTCTTGTTTCTGAGAGCGGCCTGTTCCTTGTTCTTCTGACCCGCACGCGCAGATGAGGATTGCGAGGGCGCTCCAGGTGATGGGGATTTGGCGCTGGTGAGGTTTCTGCGGGCTTTCGCTCTTTCGAGGGGGACTGCTGGAGCTGTCAGCGGACGAAGGCTGTCTGCGATCGCTCCAAAGAGGGCAGATATCCCTCCGGTGATGGCAGGTGGCGATTGGTTTCTGCCAGAGGGATTGCCAGTCGTTTGGCCCACGGCTTTTCCGTTGTCGGCCCCCTTTCCTTGCCCGGCTGAATTGCCTTGGCCGGAGGAGTTTCCCTGGCCCGATGCATTGCCGGAGCTTGGGGTTACTCCTTGGCCGGATGCATTGCTGCCAGTGCCGGAATTGCCTCGTCCGGCGTTGGCATTTCCGCCGCCGCCGCGGCCATTTCCATTGCTTGCTCCGCCTCCGTTGCTGTTCCCCGCTCCGTTGCCATTGCTATTGCCATTGTTCCCGGCGTTGCCTGCAGCTCCGCTCCTACCCGAAGCACCGTTGTTTCCTGCGTTCCCGTTGTTCCCGGAGTTCCCATTATTCCCGGAATTGCCTTTGCCGCCCGAGTTGCCATTTCCGTTCCCGTTTCCGCCGCCATTCCCGTTATCCCCACCGTTCCCATTTCCGCCCCCGTTGTTGCCGCCTTTGGCAATCGCGGGCGTGCTTCCTAGGGCGAAGGTGCCGGTCTTGGCGAACTCGCTCTGAATCTTTAGCGGGCACACGAGAGCAAAGCACGATACGGCGATCAGAAGATGGCGTCGTCTTGGTTTCATCGAAACGCTCACCTTTGAAAAAGGGAATCCGTCGTGACATTCAGGAACGGATTTGGACAATGGGATCCAACAGGCGATAACGGCCAAGGTATCGGGTTGGTTTCAGTCGGTGATGCAGACTCCATGATTTCTGGTTGCAGCTAGAACTCATCAAGCTGCCAGTGAAAAGTATTCTTGAAATGATGTCAAATTCCAACCTTTGATGAACATAAGATGAATAAGAGCAAGGTCTGATCGGAGTGCGCCCAGGCTTCTCTCATATCTGCTCCTGAGCTAGGGCGAAATTTCAACGTAGTAAGCTGCTAGTTGTTGTGAAACTACTTGGCGGATGACGCGTTGTCGGTTGCCGGGTGCAAAGCCCGAACGTTCAATCAGGAGTAAGATCATGTCGAAGAAGTTCCTTCTCGCTGCCACCGTTCTCGCCGCCCTTGCGCCTGCCGCTGCCTTCGCGCAGTCGGGCGGCGCGGCCGCCGGGGCAGCCACGGGTGCTGTGGGCGGCGCGATCGTCGGTGGCCCGGTTGGTGCGGCCGTTGGTGGTGTGACGGGTGCCATCGTCGGCGGTATCGCCGACCAGCAGCAGCCGGAATTCCGTCAGTATGTAACGACTCAGTCGGTCCCCTCTTACACCTATAAGGAAGAGGTGCGTGTGGGCGCGGTTCTGCCCGAGTCCGGCGTGACCTATCACGAGGTGCCGGCCCAGTACAAAGTGAAGGGCTACAAGTACACCGTCGTAAATAACACCCCTGTTCTGGTCGAGCCGAGCTCCCACAAGATCGTGCAGGTCATTCGCTAAAACGCATCGTTTTTTTCACCTCGATGACGGGCGGCCTATCGGCCGCCCGTTTTCGTATGCGAACGGCTGAAGCTCTTCCCCTTGAGATTGGAATAAAGCGACTAGGTTCTCCGTTATGATGCAAAGAGGCCATGCGGAACAGGAATGCCGGCAGCCATAGGACAGGAACTGGTGGCGCTTCTGCCACGGCTGAGGCGCTTTGCGTTCGTGCTTTGCCGCTCGCAGCCCCTTGCGGACGATCTCGTCCAAGGAGCTTGCGAGCGCGCGCTTGTCAACGCGGACAGCTGGACCCCAGGGACCAAGTTCGACGCATGGATGTTCCGGATCCTCCGCAATTACTGGATCGACCACCTGAGACGGATGAGAACTGAAGGCATGGCGGAAGATCTATCGCAGCAAACGCAGCTCATCGGAGATCCCGGGGAAGGGCCGATCCTGAGCAGACTGGTTCTGTCCGAGGTCCAGCGTGCCATCGATAACCTGCCTCAGGAGCAGCGGGAAGTTCTCCTCCTCGTCTGCGCGGAGGATCTTAGCTACCGGGAGACCGCCGACATCCTCGGGGTCCCCATCGGGACAGTCATGAGCCGTCTGGCGCGGGCGCGCAAGCGGTTGATGGAGATGACGGCGGCTGCCTAGGCGCTGGAAGCATGCAAGAGGGGAGCCGATAGAATGTCTCAGCTACATCTCAGCGATGAGATCTTGATGGCTTTTGCCGATGGCGAGCTAGACGAGCGCACTGCAGCCGCCATTGCCAAGGCGATGGCAGGGGATTCCGCGGTGGCCAAACGAGTTATGGATTTTCAGCAAAGTCGCCGCTTGACGCGCTCCGCTTTCTCTACCGCCTCCATGCCCGATGTCCCACCCCAATTGCTCGCTGCCGTGTCCGCTCAGGTCAAGGCGTATGAAGCCTCCGATAAGATGGGTGCCGGTTCGGATGTCACGTCGCCGAGAAGCAAGTGGTTCAAGCGTAATCCGCCGTTCATGCAAATGGCTCTCGCCGCATCGATTGCAGCTGCCACGCTCGTCTTGGGATACTTCGCTGGTGCCTGGGAGAGAACCCGAGGAGGCAGGCTCATGGCTCAGCTGGAAAGTCCGGCCGTCCACAACGCACTGAGCGGGAGCGCTTCGGGGCAGGACATGGCGTTGCCATTTGGAAGCCTGCGGGTAATCTCGACGTATTACCGTGGCGATGGAGCCCTGTGCCGTGAGTTCAGGCTGCATTCTTCCAGCGAAGCAGTGGAGGCCGTCGCCTGCCGCAGCGGTGAATGGAACACGACCTTCGCGATGGCAGGTGCCGTGAACGACGTCGGGTATAGGCCGAGCGGAGGCGATGATCTGATGTCGACTTACTTGCAGAGCATCGATGCAGGCGCGCCCCTGGTCGATGAAGCGGAATCCCGTGCACTTGCCAAGGCGAACCGCTGAGCCGAGGTCTTGATGACTTCCGCCTGCAATTTTGAGATTTTTCTCGAAAGGATGGAATAATCCCGCACGCCTCTCCGTTCTCAGTCCAAGACAAGGCATGTGGAAGAGTGTGAGGATGAAAGTCGTCTATCATCTGACGCTGGCTGTTTTCTCCGTAGGAGCCGTTGCGGCCCCCACGACGGCACCGAACGCGACAGATCCGGTAACGGCATCAGTTTTTCAGGCGCATATCATCCCGGACGCCGTGCGTAATGTGGCGGCCGAACTGTCCACACGGCTGGGTGCCGATCACGACGGTTCTGCGGCGGACAGACCCAAGCAGCAGATCTCGATTGGGGAAAGCCTCTCCGATTCCGTCGAGCTGCACCCGATTCCGAAGCATGAAACGTATCGTTATGCCGTCGTCGGCGACCGCCGTCTCATTGTCGACGCGGTATCTCGCAAGATCGTCTACGTCATACAGTAAGGTTCGAGATCCTACAGAACGAAGAAGAATAAGTGTCTGTTCAAGGAAAGGGTGGCTGGGCCATGCCATCGCATAGCGTTGACGGAAGATGCTTCACGTTCGATAGTAGAGACTTCTCTGCTGCTGTCGTATTCCCTGTCTGTAGAAATCATGTCCTCCGCCTCGGACTGGAAAGCATCCTCTCTGAGACAGGCTTTGCCGTGTGGCATGAGATCGTCGATGGCTTCTCTCGCCTGCCTGCCGTTCATGACGACTTTCCTGCGCTCTTCATCATCGATGCAGACAGTTTCACCAGCGGAGCCATCGACCTTGTGAGACGATTGAAGGCTCATGCTCCTGCTGCGCGAATCGTAATCGTGGCAGACGCTTTCGATCCGCACATCGTTCCCAGGGCCTGGAATGCAGGCGTTCATGGGTTCTGCCTCTCAAGCCATGGACCGGATGTGTTCATCAAATCGCTTGAACTGGTCATGCTGGGAGAGGCAGTCCTCCCGGCCATCATTGTCCTGCCGAGCCCCAGGATGGATTCTCCCAATACCTGTCGCGAACCGATGGGCGACACTCATCGTGCCCAGGTCGACAGCCCGACCTTGTCCAACCGAGAAGTCGAGGTCTTAGCGTGTCTGAGGGACGGTGCGCCCAATAAAGTCATCGCCCGTAAGCTGAGTCTGTCCGAGGCGACGGTGAAGGTTCATGTCAAGACCATCTTGAAGAAGATCGGCGTCTGCAACCGCACCCAGGCTGCCCTGTGGGCCACGAGGCATGCCACGACAGAGCCGAAGGCGTTGTAGTCGGCCAGGATTGCGCTCTCTGGATCCTGCTTGACGACACCTTGCCTTTAGCCTCTCACATAAACGGGGATCTCGCCCTGATCTCATCCACATGCGCAAGGGTGCCGCAGGTGCTCTCGAGGCTTGTCGGCTTTCCCTTCAGCTCCTATCCCGCACTAGTGCCAAGTGCACTAATGCATTAGCGTTTGTGCCATAAGCTTATCGGCCGACCTACGCCATCAAGGCCCCCGCTAAGAGGGCCGCACTGGCCTGTGATTGCCGGTTAGCGCCCGCTGGCGAGTCTGCCATCTACTGACATTTGGAGAGATCATGACCACGCTGAAGCCGGAAACCCGCGAGAAGCTCAAGACCGTCAGCACCGCAACGCTGTGTACCGCCCTTTACAAGCGTGGCCTGCGCAACCAGTTCATTCAGGATGTCCACCCGCTCAATCCCGATCTCGGGAACATGGTGGGTGAGGCTTTCACTCTTCGCTATATTCCGGCTCGCGAGGACCTGAACCCGATCAGCGTGTTTCAGGATCGCTCTCACCCTCAGCGTAAGGCCGTGGAGGAGTGCCCACCGGGCGCCGTCATGGTGATCGACAGCCGCAAAGACGCCCGTGCAGCCTCGGCCGGCGGGATCCTGGTATCTCGCCTGATGAAGCGCGGTGTCGCCGGGGTCGTGACCGACGGCGGCTTCCGGGACACGCCCGAAATCGCGCGGCTCGGCATTCCAGCCTACCACAACCGTCCATCCGCTCCGACCAATCTCACCCATCATCAGGCTCTCGACATCAACGTTCCGATTGGTTGTGGTGATGTGCCCGTATGGCCCGGCGATGTCGTCGTCGGTGATGGCGAAGGTGTCGTGGTCATTCCGGCGCACTTGGCGGATGAGATCGCCGGCGAGGCCGTGGAGATGACCGCATTCGAGGATTTCGTTCAGGAAGAAGTGATGAACGGACGCTCCATCCTGGGGCTCTATCCGCCAACGGACGAGCGGACCCATGCGGATTTTGCTGCTTGGCGCAGGAACAAGGGCCGCTAAAGCATCGGTTGCAATGTAGGTTCGCTTTCGGTCCCAATGCTCTAAGAGGCCAGCATGCTTTGCGGGAGGTGGTTGGAGGCCAGAAGGGCCGCCTCCACCCGATTGCGGACGCGCAACTTCTGCAGAATGTTGGTCAGGTGATGCTTGATCGTCTTCTCGCTCAGTTCAAGCTTGTTGCCGATCTCTTTATTGCTCCGCCCCTGAACCAGGATCGACAGGATCTGCTGCTCGCGGGGAGTCAGAGGTGGAAGGGGACCTGATTCTTTCGGTTCGCTGAATCCGCTCGGGCCTGATCTCATCAGGAGCTTTGCCGCAAGCCCGGGCGAGATGAAATTCTGTCCCTGATACAGCGCCCGCACCGTCTGTACCAGTTCCGTGCCGCAAGCGCCTTTCAGCAGATAGCCGCGCACGCCGCGCTTGAGGGCCCCATAGACATGCTCCTCGTCTGCTGTGTCGGCAAGAATGACGATACCAATTGCAGGGTGATGCTGGAGGATCGATTCCACCGCTCCCATGCCGCAATCCAATACGCCGGCGTCAAGGACAATCACGTCAGGAGCATTGACTTGGGCGATGTCGATCGCATCCCAGACGGAGTCGCCTTGGGCGACAACCTTAATGTCCGGTTGCGAGTTCAGGGCGAGGGTTACCCCATCGCGGAAAAGCGGGTGCCTGTCTATAACGCCGACACGAACACTCTCTGTCATTGGAGCCCCCCAGATCCAATATGGTGCGCTGCGAACAACTCACGCAGCCAACTCTCATGTGCTTGATGATGATGCCAAAGGGCCACATCATGTTGTCAGATTACTGACTCTAGGTTGCATGCAGCAACATCTATGAAGTGACAGGAATAAGACCTTACAGGTCCCTTACGTGTTAGTTCCAAAGAGGTATGAATTGCCTCTTTGGAAGCTGGTGCAGAGATGGATAATCCGCGGTCGGCTCAGGAAAAAGACACCATTGGGTCACCGCTTCCCAGAGACGCGTTCTGACGCCAGAATCGCCGCTTCTACGCGATTGCGAACCTGAAGTTTGTCCATAACAGAGGTCACGTATCCCTTAACGGTCTTCTCGGTCAGTCCGA
This sequence comes from Microvirga sp. 2MCAF35, assembly GCF_052115545.1. Classification (NCBI taxonomy): domain Bacteria; kingdom Pseudomonadati; phylum Pseudomonadota; class Alphaproteobacteria; order Hyphomicrobiales; family Methylobacteriaceae; genus Microvirga; species Microvirga sp. 2MCAF35. The sequence goes on along the minus strand of NZ_JBFRGW010000025.1, from coordinate 46,714 downwards.
GTTCATCACCTATCAATCTGTTGCTGAGCCCTTGAACGATAAGCATCAAGATCTGCTCTTCACGATCGGAAAGCTCGGGAAAACGTCGCAGTGGATCGGAAGAGGTGCTTTCTCCAACTCCTCTCGACATGATGAGTTGCGCCGCAAAACTCGGTGAGACGTAGTTCTGGCCGCGATGGATCGATCTGACGGCGTTCACGAGTTCTGAACTCCCCGTGCCTTTCAGGAGGTAACCTTTGGCCCCCTTCCTCAAAGCACTTCGAACTTCGTCCTCATCATCGACAACGGTCAGCATCAGGGTCTTGGTTGCTGGACAACGCTGCGCAATCTTCAACACGGCATTGATGCCTCCTCCCGGCATGTTCATGTCCAGAAGAAGAACGTCCGGTGAGTGTGCCTGGGCCATATGAAGTGCATCGTGGGCACTTCCCCCTTGCCCGATAACCTCGATGTCGGGCTCCGACTCCAAGGCGAACACGACTCCGTCTCTATAAAGAGGATGGTCGTCGACAATACCAACGCGAATTCTAGGCTGCATTTGCATTCCTTGTGTCGGCCAAAGGCAAGGATGCCTTGATGCGCGTTCCGTCGCCAGGGATGCTCTTGATGCTCAATGCTCCTCCAATACTTTCAATCCTGTCCCTGAGACTGGCCAGCCCCAAGCGTGGCTCGCTCACAAGGATGTTCTCATCGGACATGCCCGGTCCCTTATCAGCCACCTCGACGGTCACGGTCGCCCCATCCCATCCGACTTCAACCTGCTGCTCCTGGCCATCTGCATGTTTGAAGGCATTGTTGAGACTTTCCTGAACATAGCGGCAGAGCGCGATCTTGACGAATTGCGGTGTGGTATCCGGCAGATCCGCTATTCTATAGCAGATCGTCGTTCCTGTTCTGCGTTCATGTTGGCGTATCATGAACGTCAATGCGTCTCTGAGCGTCAAGGTTTGAATTTCCGGAAGAAGCAGGCCCTTGCAGATATTGCGCGTATCGGTGAGCGCATCAGCAAGAGCTTTTTGAATTTTCTGCAGATTGCCGCGATCGCTCTCGCCTCCCTGGACACGATCCAGGCGCAGGAGTGCGAGACTGATCAATTGTGCAACCCCATCGTGAAGATCGTATCCCATTTGCCGCATCAGACGCTCATTGTCTTCCGTGGCATTCTGAGCCGCGCGCTCGATCCGCGATTGAAGGATCCGGTTCTGACGCAGCAGCTCCGAGAGCTCTGTAACCCGCTCCTTCAGGGCCACACGCTGCCGGTCGATAGTTTTGCTCCCATTGGCGACGATGATGAACAGGCATCCCATCATGTTCAGAGTAATCAATGCCGTTGCGAGCCAAGTCTTCCACTCCGATGCGACCAACTCGGAGTTCAACCTCTCTGCGCGCTCGTGAAATTCAACGACGGCGATGATATCGCCCGTCTCGAGGTTCCGAATGGGAGCAAAGACCTTGAGAAGAGGAAGGCCGGCGAAGCGTTCGGCAATCTCCTCGTCTCCGGGAACATCGTCGAACTCTGCAGCAATTGCCCCGGCCCAGGCCCTTCGAGATGCGGGAGGTGGAGTAAATTTTTTGCCGATGAGGTCAGGCTCGCCGCTGTGAACAATCAATCCGTTGCGATTCCAGACTCTGACCGAGGTTATGCTCGCCAGAAAGTCGGGTCTTTCCATCGCCTGGTTGAGGCCCTGGATGCTGACGGGTGAGAGAGCGCTGCCTGGAAGATCCTGAAGATGCGGAGCGATGAAGGTGTTGATATAGAGTGCGGTGGATGCGCCCTTGACCTCGGCGACACTCTTCTCGATCTGCCATGAGACAAGAGTGCCCATGGCAAACATTCCAGTTAGCATAACTCCAAATGCCACCAGGAGGAATTGTCGGGCAAGGCTTCTCCTCTTCCGACGTCTTGCCCCTAACGGTTTGCCAGACCTGATATTCTTGAAAACATACACGGCGACGATCCCCTGGGCCCTGGACCGTTGCCTTCTCACATAGGGTCAGGATCGAGAGATCCTATTAATGTAGAGCTGAGCCTCCTCGTGGGTAAATACTATCCCTAAGAGGTAGATCCGTCAGGCAAACTGGCTGTGAATGCCGGATCCGCGCTCAGGCGAAGGGGCGCAATGTCAAAGATTTTGTCCCGCTTCCTGTGAGCGATACCAGGTCGACATCGGACCATAGTCGGCTCCCCGACCATGGTCCAAGGTGTGCCTGAGACCATGATCGGACTGATGGACCAGACCGCAGAGTCGGACCTCAGACCGTATAGTTAAACATCCCTTAATTTGCCCAGAATGTGTCCAGGTGCCGTCAACATTGCGGCGACGACTTGGAGGGGACGACAATGGTGAATCTGGTCAAGCACGATCTCGAGTACATCCTGAAACAGATCAAGATTGCAGAGCGGCACGCTGCCGGTGAGGATCTGAGTGCACTTGTGGCGGAAGCGGGAGGTTTCGACCCCACCGCCGCCACCACGCCCACTCAAGCTCACCTGCTGCCCTACGGACTTCGCACGGTCGACGGTACCTACAACAATCTCGTCGAGGGGCGGGAGACCTGGGGCGCGGCCGACCAGCCGTTCCCCGACATGTCGAACCCCGACTACCTGAACGAAGGTGACGACTCGATGATGTTCGGTACGCCTACCAACCCGGTATGGCTGACGAACAACAATTATACGCCTGGATCGGCCACGGGATCGCCTATGCTGGAGCCAGGCACCGTCGTCGATGCCGATCCGCGCCTCATCTCAAATCTTGTCGCCGATCAGACGCTGGACAACCCCGCCGCCATCGGCGCGGCCCTCACTTATGCCGGCATTACGGGCGCAGCCCAGATGGCTGCCATTCAGCAGATCCAGGCAGCACGTGCCATCGTTACTGACGCCATCGCCGATGCCGGGGCAGCTTCCGGCGCCATTGCGAGCCTCCAGGCTGCGGTGACGGTAGCAACGACGGCCGTGACCACGGCCGATACTACTCTCGCGGCAGCCCAGGAACTGAACCAGACGAATCAAGGTGTTCTCGCGGCGGCACAGGTCGAACTCGCCGCCGCGCAGACAGCATTCGACGAGACGAAGGCCATTTTCGATGGCATCATCGCAGAGGGTGTCACTCTTGATGAGCTCGCGGCCTTCAACGAGGCAAATGCTAACCTGCTCGTTGTCCAGCAGACATTGAACGAGAAGCAGCAGGACAAGAACGAAGCGCAGACGATTGCCGATGCCTCGGCAGGCGCCATCGCAACGGCGCAGACCTCCCTGGCGACAAAGAACTCCGAGCTCACGACAGCTCAGGACAGTTTGGCAGCCGGTCAGACTAATGCGCAGACCGCGACGGCAGCCATTGATTCTGCGAGGACCGCCCTGGCCAATCTTCTGGCCGAAAAAGGCATCGTGATGGACGGCAATACCGTTCTCATCCCGAACGTCTCGCCCGATATCGGCGACTCCGCGCCCTATAATTCTCTGTTCACCCTGTTCGGCCAGTTCTTCGATCACGGTCTCGACCTGATTTCCAAAGGCGGCAGCGGCACGGTCTATATCCCGTTGTCGCCGGATGACCCGCTCTACAACCCGGCGACGCCTCACACGAATTTCATGGTGATGACACGGGCCAGCCGCGACGCGGACGGGGATACCGTCAACGTGACCACGCCGTGGGTCGACCAGAACCAGACCTATACCTCCCACGCCTCGCACCAGGTCTTCCTGCGCGAATACATGACCGATGCAAGCGGTAAGACGGTTGCCACCGGCAGGCTGCTCGACGGTGACAGGGGCCTCGCCACCTGGGCCGACGTCAAGGAGCAGGCGCGCACCATGCTCGGCATCGATCTGACCGATGCCAGTGTCGGCAAAGTGCCGCTGCTGCGTACGGACCCTTACGGCAATTTTATTCCTCATCCTCAGACAGGCTTTGCGCAGGTCATTATCGGCCTTGGCCCTGACGGTATTCCCAACACGGCTGACGACCTCGTGGTCTCAGGCACCCCCGGCGCACCGGTGAGTCTCGTGAATGCCGTCCTGACCGGACACGCCTTCCTCGATGACATTGCTCACGCGGCTGTGCCGGTTCTTGTGGGGGGAGTTCTCCAGAAAGACGGTGATAGTGCCGTTGGATACGCAAACGCGGACGGGAGCACGACCGGGCTCGCGAACTCTCGCGGATCGAACACGGCCTATGACAATGAGTTGCTCGATGCGCACTACATCACGGGTGACGGGCGCGGAAACGAGAATGTCGGCCTGACGGCGATCCACCACATTTTCCATTCCGAGCACAATCACCTCGTCGACCAAGTCAAGTCGGTGGTTCTCTCCAGCGGTGACCTTGCCTTCCTGAACGAGTGGCTGCGCATCCCCGTCTCCGCGATCCCCACGGATCCCGCAGCCATCAATAGCCTGCAATGGGATGGTGAGCGCCTGTTCCAGGCCGCCCGCTTCACCAATGAAATGGAGTATCAGCACCTCGTTTTCGAGGAATTTGCCCGCAAGATGCAGCCTGACGTGGACGCGTTCGTGTTCGAGCCGTCGGTCGACATCAATCCGGCGATCTTCGCGGAGTTCGCCCAGGCCGTATATCGCTTCGGTCACTCGATGCTCAATGAGAACATCGACACCATCGACGCCAACGGCAACCCGTTCTCGATGAAACTGTTCGACGGGTTCCTCAACCCTCTGGCCTTCGGAGCGACCGACGCCAACGGCAATGTGACCCTCGACCACGAACAGGCAGCCGGTGCGATCATGCGGGGTATGTCCCGTCAGCACGGCAACGAGATCGATGAATTCGTCACGCACGTGCTGCGCAACCAGCTCGTCGGTATCCCGCTCGATCTCGCCGCCTTGAACATCGCTCGCGGCCGCGATCTCGGCCTGCCGTCGCTAAACGAGGCGCGTGCGCAATTCTACCAGATGTCCGGGCAGGATTCTCAGCTCAAGCCCTATGTGAGCTGGACCGACTTCGCCCTCAACCTGCAGAACTCGCTGTCGATCATCAACTTCATTGCGGCTTACGGAAAGCACCCGCTGCTTGAGGCCGCGACCACCCTCGAGGCCAAGCGGGCCGCGGCGACGCTGCTCGTGCTCGGCGGAACCGGCGCTCCGGCGGATCGGCTCGACTTCCTCAATGCGACGGGCGCATGGACCGCCCAGAATTCGGGACTCAACGATATCGATCTCTGGATCGGCGGTCTCGCCGAGAAGAAGATGGATTTCGGCGGCATGCTCGGGTCGACCTTCTCCTTCGTCTTCGAGGCCCAGCTGGAAAGCCTCCAGGATGCCGACCGGTTCTACTACCTCTCGCGTGTCCAGGGACTGAACCTCCTCAACGAGCTCGAAAACAACTCGATGACGGACATCATCGTGCGCAACACCGACCTCGGTGACGAGGGCCGGACAGCGCTTCCGGGGGACATCTTCGCCACGCCTGCTTACACGCTCGAGATCATCCGATCGAAGCAGATCGGGGCAGACCCGGTCTGGGACAACCCCATCCTCCAGGCGCTGACGCCGCTCGTGGTGCGCAAGGACATCGACGGTGACGGCGACGACGATGTCCTCATCTACAACGGCACCGACCATGTGGTCATGGGCGGCTCGGCCGAGGACGATTATATCGTGGCCGGCGAGGGCGACGACACCGTCTGGGGCTATGAGGGCAACGACACCATCGAGGCCGGTTACGGCGTCGACATCATCCATGGCGGCAAGGGCGACGACATCATCACCAATGCCGGTACCGACATCGGCATGACCGACAAGCTGCATGGCGAGGAGGGCAATGACGTCATCCAGGGCGGCAGCGGCCTGGCACTGCTCTTCGGTAACCAAGGGCAGGACTTCCTGATTGCCGGACCGGATGGAAAGCAGGTCTTTGGCGGAACGGACAACGACTTCATCCTCGGCGGCGACGGCGGCGACTTCCTGCTCGGGAACGAGGGCGACGACTGGATCGAAGGTGGCGCCAGGTTCGATGTCATTGCCGGCGAGAACTCGGAACTGTTCTTCAACTCCACCATCATCGGACACGATGTACTCAATGGAGGCGCCAGCGATACGGACTACGATGCGGAATCTGGCGACGACATCATGTTCCAGGGCGAAGGCATCCAGCGCAACAACGGCATGGCCGGCTTCGACTGGGCGATCCACAAGGGTGATTCTGTCGCGGCGAACTCCGACCTCGGCATCCCGATCTTTGACAACCAGGAGGCGTTCATCCTTCGCGATCGCTTCGACTTGGTCGAGGGTCTGTCGGGCTGGAAGCACAACGACATTCTCACCGGCCGTGTCGCGGCGGTGAATACGAGGGCAGAGGCGACGGGAACGGCCGCGATCCCCGGCCCGAGCTCACCGCTCGAATCCTTCTCCAACGATCTGCTGCAGAAGAACGTTCACCTGATCGCTGGTCTCGATGAACTGGTGGCACACCGCACCCGGATCCCGGTGGTGGATGCGCAAGGCAATCCAGTCCTCGACAAAGACGGAAATCCCGAGCTGATCGTGCTCGATACTACGCAGGCCGCGGATGTCATCCTCGGCGGCGGTGGCAGCGACACCATCAAGGGCTTTGCCGGCGACGATATCATCGACGGCGACAAGTGGCTCAACGTACGCATCCGTATCATCAAGGATGGCGTCACTTACACGGCCGATGGGATGACCGAAAAGGTCTACCTCGAGACCGATTACGCATATGGCGCTCCGAAGCCGGGTGCCGTCGCCCAGTTCGGCGGCAAGACCCTCGACGCGCTGATGCTCAGCGCGACCCTCAACCCGGGCCAGCTCAGCATCGTCCGTGAGATCGTCGACGGCGATCTGGGCAACAGCGCTGTCGACGTCGCGGTCTATGGCGATGTTCGGGCGAACTACACCATCACGAGCAATGCCGACGGCAGCATCACCGTCCAGCACGTGACGGTGACGGTCGAGACCGATCCGACCACCGGCAACAACCGGGTTTCCGACGGGACTGACCGCCTGTTCAACATCGAGAAGCTGCGCTTCGTCGACGGTGAAGTGAGCGTGACCCCGCCGAAGCTGTCTCTCCACGCTTTCGATGCCGGCGGCAATCACGCGGACAACTTCACCACTGCATCCTACAGCCGATCGGACGGCTCCCGTCCCTGGGCAACCAACTGGATCGAGTCTGGTGATGACGGCAGCGCGACGTCGACCAACGGGCAGATCCAGATCACGGGTGGCGCCCTGCGGTTCGATCAGGGTGACGGCGCCAGCATCCAGCGTGGCCTCAACCTCGCGGGCGTCGCCACGGCCCGGCTGACCTATTCGGTCGCCGAGCAGGGCCTGGATAACGGCGAGCAGGTCGAAGTCTGGTTCTCTAGGGACGGATCAGCTTGGACGTTGATCGAAACCGTCAATGGGAACGCCAATGGCGGAAACCGGGGCTTCGACCTCTCAGGCCCCTTTACGGCAGGTGCGGCGATCCGCTTCGTGGCCTCGGGCATCAACGCGTTCAATGAGTTCGTGAACATCGACAACCTGTCGGTCAGCGTCCTGCTCCCGGCAGCTGCGCCAACCGTCAACTATGCGACCTCTTTCACCGAGGGCGGTGCGGCTGTCGCGATCTCGAGCAATCCCGGGATCGTCGACGATGCCGCGCAGATGGTGTCCGCCCGGATCGTTCTGACCAACGCCCAAGCGGCTGACGAACTGAACGTTGGCACACTGCCGGCGGGAATCTCCGCAACCATCGACACCTCCGTGGCGGGCAGGATCATCGTGAACCTGACGGGCGCGGCATCCCTGGCTGCCTATCAAAGGGCAATCCAGGCGGTGACGTTCGACAACGACTCGGATAACCCGGCCGCGGGAAGCCGCGTCATCCAGGTGACGGTGAATGACGGGATCATGGACAGCAATGTCGCGACGTCCACGGTCAACGTGGTCGCGGTCAACGACCCGGTCAACGCGAACAACGACACCATCATTACGAACATCGTGAACGGCCCCATCGTGGTTCCGGAATGGGTGCTGGTGTCGAACGACACCGATCCGGACGGGCCGGCACTCGACATTACGTCCGTCAGCAATCCGAACGGTCTCGGAAACCTCTCGCTGACGGCTAATCCGGGCTCCGTGACCTTCACGGATACGGGCACCGCAGGTGGCTCCTTCACCTATACGGTCAGCGATGGCGGAAGCCCGGTCCGCACCGACACGGCCAATGTCACGGTGACACGCGACACGAACCCGATCGATGGGACGGCAGGAAACAACATCCTGATCGGTGACGGATCCGGCAGCACCTTCGATGGTCATACCGGAAACGACACGATCCTGGCCGGCGGCGGAAACGACACCATCGTTTGGAATGCGACTTCGACCACCATCTTCGGCATCACGTTCGAGACGTCTCAGGATGGACGCGACTTCGTGGACGGCGGGGATGGTGTCGATACCTTCGATGTGAACGGAAGCGGCCTGTCCGAGACGTTCCGGGTGTATTCCCGCGATGCCGCGATAGCAGCGGGCATCACCAACCTCGTCGCGGCGACGGAGATCGTCATCACCCGTACGGTGAACGGCAATACCTCCGTCATCGCCGAACTCGACAACATCGAGGAGATCGTCATCGGAACCCGCGAGGTGACGGTGCCGGGCGGTCCGGTCGGAGGCAATGCCGGCGGGAACGACACCGTCCAGATCATCGGCGACTTCACGGGAACGAGCCTGGCTCTGAACACCATCACGGTGAACGGAACCGGCGATGCCGATACGGTCGACATCTCGCAGCTCACTTCGGCACACCGGATCGTGTTCCGCTCCAACGGCGGCAACGATACCATCATCGGGACGTTGCGGGAGCAGGACGTGGTCGAACTCGAACCCGGCCGTAGGGCGGACGAGTACGAGTGGGAGGACAATGAGGACGGGACGACGACGATCACCTCCGGCGTCCATCGGGTGACCTTCCGGTGCGAGGGAGGACGCAGGCCGAACCTCTGCGAAGTCCCGCTGACGACCCAACCTGAGACCCCGACGCAGCCGGAAGTCCCGAACAACCCGGGAACTCCGACGGACTCCAACCCGCCGACGGATCCTGTCACGCCGACGACGCCGGATAATCCGAGCAATCCGATCCCGATTTCCCCGATCCAGCCGGCGGCACCTGTGAGCGTCGCTCTGAAGGGCACCTCGCGGAGCGAGACTCTCAGGGGTGATGACGGCAACGATCGGCTGGATGGCGGGCGTGGCCACGACAAGCTCTATGGTGGTGCGGGCAACGACCGGCTGATCGGTGGAGACGGCAACGATCGTCTCGAGGGCGGCACCGGCAACGACCGGATGGAAGGCGGCAAGGGCAACGACGTCTATGTCGTCGACAGTACCGGCGACCGGGTCATCGAGCGCAGCGGTCAGGGCATCGATACTGTCCGGAGCAGCGTGTCCTACTCGCTTGCCGGCACTCACGTGGAGAAACTCGTCCTCACCGGATCGGGCAACATCAACGCCACAGGCAACCACATGGACAACTCCCTTACGGGCAATGCCGGGAGCAACGTCCTCAAGGGCGACTCGGGCAACGATGTTCTCAAAGGCATGGCCGGCGATGACCGGCTCTATGGCGGAGCCGGGCACGATAACCTCAACGGCGGTTCGGGCAACGACCTGCTGGCAGGCGGATCCGGCAACGACCGGCTGACCGGTGGCTCAGGGCAGGACACCTTCGTCTTCGAGAGGAACGGCGGCTGGGATACGGTCGCCGACTTCCGAAACGGTCAGGACAGGATCGACGCAAGAGGCCTCGTCGGCGTGGACAAGATGTCTGACTTGACTGTGGCGCAACTCGGCCAGGACGTGATGATCGCACACGGTTCCGACGTCCTCGTCCTCAAAGGCGTCAACGCATCCGATCTCGACAACAGCGACTTCATCTTCTGATGCGGTTGGTCTGAGATCGTGATGGTCCCGCCGGGAGCGTTAGCCCCCCCAAATTCTCCCGGCGGGATTCCACACCAACGTATTGCTGCAAACTTCCCGATATCGAAGCTGAGCACCGAAGCCGGTGCACTCTTCCGAGGCAACGCCGATGACCAATCCGCTTAAGGGCCGTCTCAGTATCGTCGCTTCCTGTCGTGGCGCCTTCCTTGGCGTCGCGGTGCTGAGCGGCTTGATCAACCTGCTCTACCTTTCCGGTTCCATCTTCATGATGGAGGTCTACGACCGGGTCCTGCCCAGTCGCAGCATCCCGACGCTGGTCGGGCTCTCCATCATCATCATCGTGCTCTATCTCTTCCAGGGCCTGTTCGACATGGTGCGGGGCCGAATCCTCGCCCGGGTCGGTGCTGCGCTCGACGAGGATCTGAGCCAGAAAGTGTTTCAAGGCCAGCTTGCGGCCCCCATCAACGGCAAGGCCGAAGGTGACGGGCAGCAGCCGCTCCGCGATCTCGATCAGCTTCGGGCCTTCCTCGCCGGAGGCGGGCCGTCGGCGCTGTTCGATCTGCCGTGGATGCCGCTTTATCTGTTCATATGCTTCGCATTCCACCCCTGGCTCGGAGCCGTCGCCCTGGGAGGTGCGGTCGTCCTTGTCGCCATCACTCTTCTGACCGAGTTCTTCACGCGGGAGGCCTCGAAGGCAGCGGTCGGTGCCGCGCTGGTCCGGAATGGAATATCCGAGGGTGCACGCCGAAATGCCGAGGTCGTCCACGCCATGGGAATGGCGCAGCGGATCGGGACCCGCTGGGGCCAAGCCAACGCCACCTATCTGGCCTATCAGCAGAAGACATCCGACGTGGCCGGCGGCTTCGGCGCCATGTCGAAGGTTCTGAGAATGCTGCTGCAGTCCGCCGTCCTTGCGCTCGGCGCCTATCTCGTCATCGACGGGCAGGCGACGGGCGGCATCATGATTGCCAGCTCGATCCTGACGTCGCGGGCCTTGGCGCCTGTGGAACTCGCCATCGCCAACTGGAAGGGCTTCGTGAGCGCTCGCCAGGGCTGGCGTCGGCTCAAAACTCTTCTCGAAGCCAATGTGCGCGCCGAGGCACCTTTGAAATTGCCGGCGCCACGATCCGTTCTCTCCGTGGAGAATGCGGGAACCGGGGCACCGGGCGGACAACGATTTGCCGTCCAGGACGTGGCGTTTCAGCTGAATGCGGGAAGCGGACTGGGCATCATTGGACCGAGTGCATCCGGAAAGTCTTCTCTTGCCCGCATGATCGTCGGTGTCTGGCCGACTTGGCGGGGTAAGGTCCGCCTCGATGGTGCCGCGATCGAACAGTGGTTGCCGGAAGATCTGGGGCGCCACATCGGCTACCTGCCGCAGGATGTCGAACTCTTCGCCGGAACCGTCGCGCAGAACATCGCGCGTTTCGATCCCGATCCGAAGCCCGAGACGATCATCGAGGCCGCCAAGTCCGCCAATGTGCACGACATGATCCTGCAGCTCCCGGACGGCTATGAGACGCAGGTCGGCGAGGCCGGGGCTGCTCTGTCCGGCGGACAGCGGCAGCGCATTGCGCTTGCCCGCGCTCTTTATGGCAATCCTTTTCTCGTGGTGCTCGACGAGCCGAACTCCAACCTCGACAACGAGGGGGAGCAGGCACTCACGGCGGCCATCATGAGCATCAGGGCACGAGGAGGGGTGGTGATCGTGATTGCTCACCGTCCCAGCGCCCTTGCAGGAGTCGACATGGTCCTCGTGATGGGCGAGGGGCATGTGCAGTCCTTCGGCCCCAAGGACGAGGTGCTGAGCAAGGTCCTGCGTCCCGTGCCGGCAACACAGCAGTCCGAGCCGCGGGTCACGCCCGTCACACCGCTGAAGGTCGTCGAAGATCTGGGAGTCGCATCATGAGCGCCGCACAGAAGGCAAGTGCCCGCATTTCCATCCGCCGTCACACCATGCTCGGCTTGTCGGCGGCCCTCTTCCTGGTCGGCGGACTTGGCGGCTGGGCCGTGGTGACCGAGCTGTCCGGAGCCGTCGTGGCGCCGGGAGCCGTGGTGGTGGACAGCCACGTCAAGAAGGTCCAGCACCCGACAGGCGGCGTCGTGGGCGAGATCCATGCCCGTGACGGCGACCGCGTTCGAGCAGGGGACATCGTGATCCGGCTCGACGAGACGGTCGCGCGAGCCAACCTGGCCATGGTGTCCAAAAGCCTGGACGAACTTGCGGCCCGCCAGGGACGCCTCGAAACCGAGCGTGACGGAGAGAAGGAAGTAACTTTCCCTGTTGCACTCAGAAGCCGTCTTGAGGAAGCAGATATCGTCGAACTGACCCGAAGCGAGATCCGTGTCTTCGAGTCCCGCCGCGAAGCGCGGGAAGGTCAGAAGGCACAGTTCAAGGAGCGGATCGCGCAGTTGCAGGAACAGATCGACGGGCTCGATCTTCAGGCGGCCGCGAAGGCCGACGAAATCCAGCTGATCCAAAGCGAGCTGAGCGGCGTCGAGCAGCTCTGGCGCAAGAACCTCGTACCGATCACCCGTGTGACGGCTCTCAAACGGGAAGAGACGCGCCTGCGGGGTGAGCGCGGGCAGCTCATTTCGAACATCGCGCAGTCGAAAGGCCGGATCAGCGAAACGGCGCTTCAGATCATGCAGATCGAACAGGATCTCAAGAGCGAGGTGTCGAAGGAGCTGCGGGAGGTACAGGCCAAGATCGCGGAATTGGTCGAACGCCGGGTGGCGGCCGAGGATCAGTTGAAGCGGATCGACATCCGGGCGCCGCAGGATGGGTTCGTCCATCAATCCATTGTTCATACGGTTGGCGGCGTCATCAACGCCGGGGAACCTCTGATGATGATCGTTCCCGAGTCCGACGAGCTCTCGATTGAGGTCAAGGTGTCGCCGCAGGACATCGATCAATTGCGGCCTGGGCTCGATACGGTCCTGCGGCTCTCGGCCTTCAACCAGCGGACCACGCCGGAGATCAAGGGCAGGGTGAGCCTGATCGCGGCCGATCTGGTGACGGATCAACGCTCGGGCATCCAGTATTACCCGGTGCGCGTGGCCTTCGCGGACGGGGAGAGGGATCGCCTGGGCGCTCTCAAGCTCATGCCCGGCATGCCGGTGGAAGGATTCATCCAGACGGGTTACCGCACGGTCTTCTCATATCTCACGAAGCCCATCGCGGATAACATGGCCAAGGCATTCCGCGAGGAATGAAGGCTACTCGAACCGGGGTCTCGCGGCTCCGGTTCGACTGCCCTGTGGGACCGGACTTTCGACGGCGAACCGGATCCATGCCTTCGCAGAATGCTTCAGCGACTGCCATTGATCCTCTGATGACTTTCGATATAGGCCTGCAGGGATCTCGCCACATCCTCGATATGCGTTCTGAGAAGCGAACAGGCTTCTGCGATCTGCCCGTTCTCGCAGAGACGCACGAGCTCGGCGTGCTCGGTCTCCGCGCGCTTCATGCCGTCCGTGAGGGAGAGCTGTAGCCGGGTGTGCCTGTCACATTCCTGCAGGAGGTTGGCCACGATCGCCAATGTCCGTGGCTGCCCGGCGTGGCGATACAGAAGCATATGGAATTGCGTATTCAGTTCTCCCCAGCGGCGGACATGGTTCGCCCGAAGCTCCGCGCTGTATTCCTGGAGGATCCGGTTGAGCTTCGCATAGTCGTCCGAGGTCAGCTGTCGGGCAGAAGCCTCCAGAAGCCGGGGCTCGAGCAGAGCCCGAAGCGAGAAAAGCTCCTGGACCTCCTCCATGGAAAGCTCGGACACGATGGCGCCCCGGTGAGGGTGAATCTTGACCAGCCCCTCTGCTTCGAGCTGCATCAGGGCTTCCCGAACCGGAATGCGGCTCACGCCGAACTCGCTCGCGAGAGCATCCTGCCGCAGCGGGAAACCCGCCTGGAACTCACCATCGAGAATCCGCTCCCGCAGGCTTTCAGCCACAGCAGCGGCAATCGTCCGGTGCTGAAGGGACTTTTGCGCGGGCTTAGGCGGCGATTTGGTTTCGAGCTTCATAGATTGGACAATCATTGAACTTTCAAAGCACGCTTCCATAGCAGCGCCCCGAGAGTTTGGCTTGACAAGGTAGATTTTATACAATCTACAATACTTCCGTTCAATGTCCAGATTGGGAGAGGGCGGAATGGCCAGAATCGGTTGGGAGGGGGTCTTCCCCGCGGTGACTACCCAGTTCAAGTCGAACTACGACTTGGATATCGAGGCGACGGCCAAGGTGATCGACAGCCTTATCCGGGACGGCGTCTCCGGATTGATCGTCTGCGGAACGGTGGGCGAGAACACGTCGCTCAGCCGTTCGGAAAAAGTAGCCGTCATGGAAGCCGCGAAGGATGTTTCCCGTGGCCGCGTACCGGTAATCGCCGGTATCGCCGAGTTCACGACGGCCTTCGCGTCCGAGGTCGCCAGGGAGGCGGAGCGGGTGGGGCTCGACGGCGTCATGGTCATGCCCGCCCTGGTCTATTCCTCGAAGCCGCACGAGACAGCCGCGCATTTCCGGGGTGTCGCCAAGGCCACCGACCTGCCGGTGATGGTCTACAACAATCCTCCCATCTACAAGAACGACGTGACGCCCGACATTCTGGCCTCTCTGGCGGATTGCGAGACGATCGTCTGCTTCAAGGATTCGTCGGGCGATACGCGCCGCTTCACCGATACGAAGAACATGGTCGGAGACCGCTTCGTCCTGTTCGCGGGCCTTGACGATGTCGTCGTCGAAAGCGTCATGCTGGGCGCGGCCGGATGGGTGTCCGGCATGTCGAATGCCTTCCCTCAGGAAGGCGAGACCCTGTTCCGTCTGGCCAAGGCCGGGCGTTATGAGGAGGCGAGGGCTCTCTACGAGTGGTTCATGCCACTCCTCCACCTCGATGCCCGTCCCGATCTCGTGCAATGCATCAAGCTGTGCGAGGCGATCATGGGCCGTGGTTCGGAGCTGACGCGGCCCCCGCGTCTTCCTCTGAGCGTTCAGGAGCGCGCCGAGGTCGAGGCGGTCATGGACAAGGCGCTGAAAAGCCGTCCGAAGCTTCCGGATGTCGGGTTGAGATCCGCCGCCTGATTGAGGACGCGGCGAAGGGTCTTGAAGCCCTTCGCCCGTTCTGTTGTTGTTATCTATCTCACGATCAGCGAGTGCAGCGATGGCACGGCACACCTTCTTTTGTATCGACGGCCACACTTGCGGAAATCCGGTCCGCGTGGTTTCCGGCGGCAGCATTCCGCAGTTGAAGGGCGGCACGATGTTCGAGCGCCGTCAGCACTTTCTGGCGGAGTACGACTGGATCCGCACCGGCCTGATGTTCGAACCTCGCGGACATGACATGATGTCCGGCTCGATTCTTTACCCGCCGACGCGTCCTGATTGCGATGTCGGAATTCTGTTTATCGAAACCTCCGGCTGTCTTCCCATGTGCGGACACGGGACGATCGGTACCGTGACCATCGCGCTCGAGAATGGCCTGATCCATCCCAAGACACCGGGGCTCCTGCGTCTCGATACGCCGGCCGGCGTGGTCGAAGCCCGCTACGAGCAGAATGGTCCTTTCATCGAGCGGGTGCGCATCACCAACATCCCGTCCTTCCTCTACGGGGTCGGCTACGAGGTCGAGGTGGAAGGGCTCGGGCACCTGACGGTGGACGTCGCCTATGGCGGCAATTTCTACGCCATCGTCGAGCCGCAGCCGCTCTATTCCGACTTGGCCGACATCAATCCGTCGGATGTCCTGCGGTGGAGCCCCAAGCTGCGGGACGCCTTCAATGCGCGCTATCGGATCGCTCATCCGGAGAACCCGGACATCAACCGCCTGACCCATGTCCTGTGGACCGGACGGGCGCAGACTGAAGGGGGCACCGCCCGCAATGCCGTGTTCTACGGCGACAAGGCCATCGATCGTTCGCCCTGTGGGACGGGAACATCGGCCCGGATGGCCCATCTCGCGGCGCGTGGTGCACTGAAGGAGGGCGACGCATTCGTCCACGAGAGCATCATCGGGTCCACCTTCGTCGGACGTATCGAGGGGCGGGCGACGGTCGGGGGCCGGGAGGCCATCATTCCGTCCATCGAAGGATGGGCGCGGGTCACAGGCTTCAACACGATCATCATCGATGACCGCGATCCCTTCGCGAAAGGCTTCCAGGTCGTGGACCGTGCCTCACAGGCTTGACGCCGGAGCATCGACGACAGCCTGATCTTCACCCTGAATGGATGCACGATGCAGATCGCGATTGTCGGAGCTGGAATCATCGGCCTCACGGCCGCTCATTCCCTGCTGGATCGGGGGCATGAAGTAACCTTGGTCGATCCAGGCGATCAAGCCGCCCGGCCCACGGACGGCAATGCCGGCTGGATCGCCCATACCGACATCATGCCGCTGGCCTCTCCCAAGGTCTGGCGGAATCTTCCGAACTGGCTGATGGACCCGCTGGGTCCTCTCACGATCAGGCCCGCCTATCTTCCCGTTCTGATGCCGTGGCTGATGCGCTTCGTGCTGGCGTCGTCGCCCCTGCGGATCAAGGCCAGCATGGCCGCCATCCGCGCCATTAACGCCGAAGCGTTGCCCTCGTGGAATGCGCTGCTTTCCTCGTTGGACCTGAATACGCATCTGCGCGAGAAGGGCATTCTCTCCGTCTGGAGGCAGCATGAGGCCTTTCTGCGGGGCAAGGATGTTCTCGATCGGCAGCGCGACCTCGGCATCGGGGTCGAGGTTCTCGACCGAAGGGAACTCGCAAGCCTGGAGCCGGCGCTCCACAATGTCGAAGCCGGTGTGCTCTATCCGGACGCCTGTCATATCTCCGATCCCGCCAATCTGGCGTCCGACCTGAGAAGGCTTGCTCTCGAACGAGGCGCGCAGCATGTGCCGGCTCGCGTCCTGGCGGTGGAGCCGACAGAGGAAGTGATCCGCATCCGGATGGACGGTGATGATAAAGCCTTGATCGCCGACAAGGTCGTCATCGCGGCGGGCATATGGTCACGACCGCTTGCGAAGATGCTGGGAGATCCGATTCCTCTCGATACCGAACGCGGCTATAATGCCACCTACCCCAAGGGATCATTCGGCCTCGATCGGCCCATCATGTTCGAAGGCGAGGGCTTTGTGACGACGCCGCTCGATACGGGCGACAGAGTCGGAGGTGCCGTGGAGTTCGCAGGGTTGGAGGCCAAGCCCAATCATGCTCGCACCTCTGCCATGATTGCGCGGCTCAAGCGCTTCCTTCCCGACTTCGATGCCGGCCAGGATGCAAGGCGCTGGATGGGCTTTCGCCCCTCCATTCCGGACTCGCTTCCTGTGATAGGTCCTTCCAGACGTGACGATCGTGTCGTCTACGCATTCGGTCACGGTCACCACGGACTGACCCAGGCTGCCGTCACATCGCGATTGGTCGCAGATCTGATCGATGGAATGACCAGCGAAGTCGATCTCAAGCCCTATTCGGCCCAGCGCTTCTGACGCATTCCGACCCTGAGCTTATGCCGTCGGTTGCGTCGTCGTCGGTGTCACGGGGATCTCGGGGGGCGACGTGGGTGGCACGCCGATCGGTTCGCCCGGGGGCGGAATGTCTCCAGGTGTTGTCGGGGGGACGCCGATCGGCTCCGGCTGGGGGCCTTCGGGCGGCGTAGGCGGGCTCACCGGTGCCGGATTGGGGTCCGCGGGTGTCGGCTCCGGATAGGGCTGATTCGGCAGGGGAATGGGCATGCAGGTGGCGCTCCGCTGTTGAGGCATCGATCGGGGTCCGTATGGGCAATCATCGATAGAGCGCTAGGTTCCGGTCAAGGAAGGGGACTAGGCGCCGGACTACCCCACCGGTCCGACTGCATCGGAGCCTACCGGGGGCTCGGAGTGCCGCATCTTGAACGAAACCCTATTCCTGCCCACGCTCGCGTCGGCGCAACTCGACCTCCTGCTTGATCAGCATGTCGAGGATCTCGCTCGGCACCGCCTTCGACGGGCGGCTGTTGATGGCGCGCAGGCGTTCGAGGTCGAGCTTCGGCTCGCGGTCGACGGTGAGGAGGCCGTTGGTCTCCTGCGCGGTATCGGTCAGCTGCGTGTAGCAGAAGCCGGCGAGCGCGGTTGAGGCGAGCAGCGCGTCGACGAGTTCCTCATAACGGGCCAGCAACTCGTCGGGGCTGGCGAACTGTCCATAGCCGTACCAATCCTCGGTGGCCTGCGGCACGAAGCTGAGCCCGCCGAATTCGCTGATCACGATGGGCTCGTCTTCGATCGCGACCCCTTCACCCAGGAGAGGATGATGATGAGGGCGGACTTCGCGGAATGTGCGCGCGACGGCCTGCCGGTCGCTGTAGCGTTCCCGCAGCACCTCTCCGGTCGGCGCATAATCGTGCACGCCGAAGATGTCGCCGACGGCGTGCTGCCAGCCATCGTTGGCGATCACCGGTCGCGTCGCATCAACCGCCCGTGTGAGGTGATAGAGGGCGCTTACGAAATCACGCTGCTGCCGGGAACGGTCCAGGTCCGGCACGCCCCAGCTTTCGTTGAGAGGAACCCAAGTGATGATGCAAGGATGATTGTAGTCGCGGCGGACGGCCTCCAGCCATTCGCGGGCGAGCATTTCAGCGGCGCGGTCCGAGTAGACATAGGCATTGGCGGCCTCGCTCCAGACGAGCATCCCGAGCCGGTCGCACCAATACAGGAAGCGTGGGTCCTCGACTTTCTGGTGAATGCGGACTCCATTGAACCCCAATGACTGCGCCAGCTCCACCTCGCGCTTGAGAGCGCCCGCATCCGGAGCGGTCAGGAGAGAATCGGGCCAGTAGTTCTGTGCCAGGACGAGGCGCAGGAACGTCGGAATCCCGTTGATGATGAACCGTCCGTCGCGGGCCTCGATGCGGCGAAGACCGAAATAGCTTTCGATACGGTCGACAACGGTGCCGCTCTCATCGATCAGTTCGATCAATGCATCGATGAGGTTGGGGTGTTCCGGTGCCCAGAGCAGGGTGCGCCGCCGTCGGATCGCCGCATCGTTGATGTCAAGAAGGAGGTCGCGCCGCAGCTCGCGCCCAGCGAGCAAACAGGTGTCATCGATGAGAACGCGCCTCGGCCTGTCTCCCCTCAACTGCACGCGCACCCTCCAGCCCGAAGGGGGCGTGCGGTCGAGCCGGAGGACAAGGCCGGTACCGAAACGATCCACATCGGGTGTCCAGCGCAGCTCGGCAATGGCGACCTTGGGGATCGGCTCCAGCCAGACGGGCTGCCAGATACCCGTGGTGCGGTGATACCAGATGTAGCCGGGCTGCTCTTCCCAGTACTGCTTGCCACGCGGCTGCTGAAGATCCCGAGGTTCGTC
This sequence comes from Microvirga sp. 2MCAF35, assembly GCF_052115545.1. Taxonomy (NCBI): domain Bacteria; kingdom Pseudomonadati; phylum Pseudomonadota; class Alphaproteobacteria; order Hyphomicrobiales; family Methylobacteriaceae; genus Microvirga; species Microvirga sp. 2MCAF35. The sequence goes on along the minus strand of NZ_JBFRGW010000025.1, from coordinate 27,490 downwards.
CTCGGCGCGAACCACGATCGCCTGGGTTTCGCCGGGAACGAGCAGGGGGCCGATGTCGGCCGAAAACGGCGTCTGCCCGCCCGCGTGATCGACCGCCATGCGGCCGTTGACCCAGACCGTGGCCTTGTAGTCGACGGCTCCGAAATGGATCACGAGCCGATCCCGACGGTCCGCCTCGGCCATCTGCACCTCGCGGCGGTACCAGATCACGGGATGAAAGCCGGTCTCATGCACACCGGACAATCTGCTCTCGGGCGCGAAGGGGACCACGATCTCACGGTCGAAGATGTCCGTCCGTTCGAACCAGCGTTCGGCAAGCCCCTCGTCTGCGTCATCGAACGCGAAGCCCCATGGACCGCATAGGTCGATCCAGCGTTCCCGGCGCAGTTGCGGACTGGGATGGAGGTCGGCTGGAGCGATCGTCTCGGTCATGGCCCATCCGCCCTATGGTTCTTCCGCTGCCGGCAGGCAGGGGGCAGGGTTTCCCTCTCGCTCCCGACCAACGCGTGAGGGCTGGAGAGGTTCTCAGGAGGGCGATCCGGCGCCACGGCCGGTGATGGCTTCCCGCGATCCCGGGCCTCCATCAATCCAAGGTGATCTTGAAGCGGACGAGGTCCCTGTTCATGGTCGGTCGCTTCGACTGCCAATTGAAACGGGTCATGTACAGGTAGAACGTGCTTCCGGCCGTCTGGAAAACGGGCGACGGGCTGTCGTGATCGATGATCGAGGGATAGTCGTAATAGGCCTTCTTCTCCGTGGTGCCCCAGGGCGGATCGAACGGGGCGAGCAGGGAGGCCGGCGACCAGTTCCGCAGGTCGGGCGAGGTCGCATAATAGACGCCCCCGGTGTCGTTCACCCGCGTGGACCAGACGACCATCCAGAGGCTCTTGGATTCCAGCCGGATCAGGGACCGCACCTTGCTGGTCATGTCGCCATTCCCGAGACAGTCGCAGGTGGCCTGAACGGGTTTCTGTCCATCGACCGGGTAGGGATTCGGGGGTTGAATGAAGCGGCCTCTGCTCATCATCCGCCAACCGGTCACGAGATCGGAGCGTGGGGCGCGGAACAGGCAGTTCCCGCGCCTGCCCGGTTCTGCGGCATCCTCCGTCCAGGCGATGAAATAGGCGTGCTCTCCGTCGAACACGGTATTCGAGAGCGTGAGGAAGCCAGCGGCCTTGGTGTTCGTGTCGAAGCGCTTGTTCGATCCGGCGATGAGACGCCGGTCCCGGGGCAGCAGCTTGAAGGAGAAGTCCCGCTCATTCGCCTCCAGGGCGACAAGCGAAAGATACCAGCATTCCGGCTTGCCGGGACCCTTGGCGCAAAGCCCTTCATGGCGGAGCCCGGAGAACTCCTGGCTCGCCAATCCGAGAACACGGCCGTCATCGAGTGGGATGAGGCTCTGGACCCAGAACCGGTCATCGAGCGCTTCGGGATCCGCCGATTCCTCTCCCTGTGAGACGACGGAGCAGCCGGGGCGCAGATCGGCGAAGCTTGAACCGTCCAGAACCCTGTTCCGGAAATGCGCGGCGATCAGGACAACGGAACCATCCTGACGGCGATAGGCCCTCGCGGGCGAATCGGGGATCGTGCGCCAGTCGCAGCGCTGATGCTCATAGCTGTAGACCACTTCAGGCTCGGGAGAGACCGAGAAGTGAAGCGGTTCGCCCGCGATCACGGCTCTGCTCATCATGAGAAGCAGAAGTGCCGGCCATGCGAGGGCGTTCCAACGTCCCATCCTCATCATGAGATCTTCATCTCAGGTGCCGGCTGCGATACGGCTCAGAAAGGATGCCGGCTGGAGCCTGTTCGCGGTGAGGAAGTCCAGATACCGCGACGCCGACGCGCTGCGATGCCGGTCATAGGCATCGGGATCGAAACGGATCATCTTCTTCAGGCTCGAACGAGTGAGCGGCGCGGTCAGGTCGGCCGCGGCAACGTGCGGGACGCCTGTATTCTCGCAGAGTTCCTGGGTTCGGGAATCGATCGTGACGGTCAAGCCCATGCGCTCCGCCTGAAGGGCCAGGGCAACGCCATGATACCGGGATCCGATCGTGAGGTCATGCCGGCGCAGCGTGTCCATCCAAGCCGGAACGTCATAGAAGGAGCGAACGTAGTTTCGGCACCAGCCCTTGAATTCCTCAACCGAATAATGGGGAACGGTGTGGTTGTGAATCTCCTTGAGGGCGTGCGGATCGATCCCGTCGAAGATCTCTCGGGAGACCCGGATCATCTCTCCCATTGATTGAACCACATATTGACCCGGATATACCGGATCCATCATGAGGCCGATCAGCTGATGCTCAATGTCCCGGGTCTTCAGCCACGCCTGATGACCTGCGGCGACCGAGATGGAGCGTGGCAGGGAGAGGCTTGACCACTGCTTGTGGATCTTCTGGCCGAGGCCCGGATTCGGGTTCGTGAAATACGAAGGACACCCGCCGGCCACAGAGCCGTGGATGCCCAGCTTGTCGAGCTGCGCGCTGGTGAACGCCCCGCGCGTATAGATATTGGAGCCGGCCGAAGACGGATTGGACCGCGCGATGACCTCTGCCCACCGGCGGGTACCGTCGGTCAGCTGGATGTCCTGATCGTAGCTATCCGCCTGAGCGCCAAGCCCGATGGCCACGATGGGCAGGCCGGATTTCTCCAGGTTGTCGGCCATGTTGCCGTAATCCGTGTGGCGCCCCAGCTGGTTGGCGCACGGAATGACGATGATGTCGGCATTCTCTTTCAGGCTCTCAGCCGATGCGCTCCAGCCGAAGAACTTGACCGGATTGGCAATGTGGCTGGCGATGGCATAGACGAAGGCCAGATTGCCGTTGTTGTGGCCGATCCCGTTGTAAAGATCCTCGAATGCGGCGTTCGAGTAGAGCCCGAGGGACGGATACTTCCACAGGATCGCAACCCGTAGAGGCTTGGCGGGAGATCTCGGCTTGAGAGCCGGCTGATCGAGCGGCTTGTCCATGGTCATTGCATCGAGCATGTGAAATCCATTCTGAAATCGAGTGCCGTCGGGGATTATGCCGCTTCCGCGCGGCGCAGCTTCAGGCTGTTCTCCCACGACAATGCGTTGCGGATAATCTCCTCGAGATCGTCGAGCCGAGGGGACCAGTTCAAGGTTTCGCAAATCCGGTCGGCACTTGCGATCAGGGTGGCGGGATCACCGGCCCGCCTTGGGGAAAAGTTCACGGGGAAATCGACGCCTGAGACCCTCTTCACCGCCTCGACGACTTCGTGCACCGAATATCCGCGACCATAGCCGCAATTGAAGACGGTGCTGGTGCCGCCCGCATCGAGGTAATCGAGCGCCAGCATGTGGGCCTGGGCCAGGTCGGAGACGTGAATGTAGTCACGCAGGCATGTGCCGTCGGGCGTGGGATAATCGGTTCCGAAGATGTCGATGTGGGGTCTTTCGCCGAGAGCCGCCTGTGTCGCGACCTTGATGAGATGCGTCGCCTGGCGCGTGCTTTGCCCGCTGCGGCCCTGTGGGTCGGCGCCCGCGACATTGAAGTACCGGAGGGCCACGAAGCGGAAAGGATGTGCCCGGGTCACATCCCTCAGCATCATCTCGGTCATGAGCTTCGATGTGCCATAGGGTGAGACGGGGTTGAGGGGCGCGCCCTCGGAAATCGGGCTCTCCCTGGCATCGCCATAGACGGCCGCGGTCGAAGAGAAGAGAAACTGCTGGACGCCGTTCTGCACCGCCGCGCTGATGAGCGAGCGCGACCTGACCGTGTTGTTCAGGTAGTACTTCAGCGGATCCGTGACGGATTCCGGAACCACGATCGACCCCGCAAAGTGGGCAATCGCCTTGACGGAATGCTTGCGGATGATCTCCGCAACGAGGCTCTCGTCACCCACATCGCCTTCGATGAAGGTCGCGTCCGGGTGGACCATCCAGTCGAAGCCGGTGCTGAGATCGTCCAGGACCACCACGTCCCTTCCGGCATCGGCCAAGGCCAGAACCATATGGCTTCCGATATAGCCGGCGCCGCCCGTTACCAACACAGTCATGTCTTCCCCTCGTTTCTTGCTTTGACGTGGTGAGAAATGGACGGGATGCTGGAAGACGCCCGGCATCTCCGATGGGATAATCAGGCGGCCTGCAGCTGCCTGAACTCACTTTGCCTCATCACCGGATGCATCTTCGTGTCCGCCCCGTTCTCGACCAGGAACTGATGCATCTCGCGGTAGGTGTGATGGTAGGCGCGGTTGAACTTGTCGAAGAGCGATTGGTCCCAGTAATCCTCGAGCCTGAACTCCTTGCCAGAGAAGACGTCGAAGCTCGGGATCTGATAGGTCTCGGCGAACTCGACCGTTCGGCTGTCATAGGTGAAGTAGATCGACGGAACGCCGTTCGCGAGCGCCATCAGGTTGCCGTGGAGCCGGTATCCGAGGACCATGTCCTTCTGTTGGACGAGATCTTCGTAATCGGCGACCACGTCGGAATAGAACAACCTCTCCCTGTGGAGCTTCTCCATGGCGTCGTCGAGATACCAATCGTTGACCTGCTTGTCGGCGCGCAAGGCGGCGAACGCCTCTTCCCGCTGCTCCGCCGTGCCGAGGACGATCTTCTTTTCCTCGACTTCGCCCTGCGCCATCAGCACCACGTCGAACCGCGTCGCCAGGCTTTTCACGAGGTCGCGATGAAACGTCAGGTACTGCTTGATGTCGCGGGCATAGGTGGACGACACCTCGCGGCGAACCGTGATGCCGGCCGTCCGAATCTTTTCCAGGGGCGGCAGCTGAATGTTCAGGTCGGGATTGTTCCGGCGGAACGCGGTCGGGCAGCCGACGATGCGGATGTTCTTGATTCCGAGATCCCAGAGGACCTGCGCCGAGTAGGCCCCACGCACGCCGATGGAGGTGGTGGAATCGGCCATCATGCGCAGGACGGTTTTGGTTTCATCCGACAGCTCGATCTTGCCCTTGACCGGAGCCTGAGCGCCGATGCCCCAGGCAATCACCGGAATCTTGAGCTTCTTGAGGACGTCGATCGCCTGATCCCAGACCATGTCCTTATGGACATAGTTCGACCCGCGCAGGAACACGTAATCGTACTCGGCATTGATCCGGTCGATCTGTGTCAGGTCGGGATTCGAGATTTCCAGGGCATCGAGCTTGTCGTAGTTCAAAAGCTTCAACGACGAGTCGAAGACGAAGGCGTCGCCGATGTTGTGGTAATGGTTGATGCTGCGCTGGATATCCTTGTGCCGGTACCAGCGGACATTGTCGTGGTTGTAGACTTCGCCCGAAGGGCTGATGACGAGAATACGCTTCATGATGATGCCTCCAGATGATTTTTCAGTCGATCGACTAAGCCGTGAGCGCGACCGCTGATGGGCTTGTCGCCTTTTTCGCGGCGAGGTCCCGATAGAGATCGAGGTGAAGTTGGGCGCATTCCTCGTAGGTGATCGGCTGTCCGATTCCCGCCCGCAGGTCGCTCCAGAGCTTCGGCGTCGTCAGCGCCTCGGTCATGCGATCGACGAGATCCTGGGACGAGCCGACGCGGAAGTGCAGGCCGTTGACGCCGTCGACGATCTTCTCGGCCATACCGCCGATATTGCTGCAGATCATGGGGCGCCCGTGATGGAAGGATTCCTGAATCACGATCGGGGAGTTTTCCCACCAGATCGAGGGAATGATCGTCCAGTCGATGGAGCGCATGAGGCGCGGCATCTCGCTGTTCTGGTAGGAGCCGTAGAAGCGGACGCGCGATCCAGCGCGCTCCACCAGCTTCCTGATCTTCTCCTGGAACGCCTCCGGCTGCCGCTCCAGATTGCCGCCGAAGATCATCAGCTGGGCGTCGTCGCCCCAGACCGAATCCGGAATGCAGGTGACAGCGTCGAGCAGGACGTCGACCCCCTTGAACTGCGTGATCTGTCCGAAATAGCCGAACCGGGAGCGTCGGCCACCCCGTAGAGGCAGGCTGCGCGGCGGAGCGGTCTCGGCAATGTCCAGGCCGTTCTCGATGACGATGAAGCGGGATCGATCCAGGCCCCAATCCACATAGCGGTCGACGAGGAACTGGCTGGGCGACACGAAGAAGTCGGCTACGTCGAGAAGTCCGCGGATGAAATGCTCCCGGCGCAGGAAACGCGCCGGCGAGATCTCCGGAAAGCAGGCGTTGCAATCCGATGGGGACGCCCTGTGGCAGAGCTTCGTGCCGCCGGTCTTCACCATCTGCCCATGATGGCTGCAGATCGACAGGAATTCGTGGAACGTGATGACGATCACGCAATCGGGAAGCGCCCGGCGGACGGCGTAGATCATTTCGAGACCCAGGCCGATGAAGTGATGGAAATGAACGACGTCGGGCTTCAGATCCTTCAAAACTCGAAGAAAGTCGCGCTCGATTTCCTCGGTGTTCCGGTTCGAGATGAGGAAGTGATCGTACTCGTCGGCATGGTAGAGAAACTCGCCTTCGGTCTGCCGAAGGCTCATTAGGGCCGTCCGGCTGTGCCGCGCGACCGGGTGGCCGACGCGGGCGAGGAAACGGGATTCGACGTTGCCGATGCGGTTGAGGCCCTTGTGCAGATTATACGCGGCGATCTCGGCACCTCCGAGGGAGAAGCTCGGATGGCCATGGGAGACGATGAGGACGCTAGGAGAGGGGTTGGACATGCTTTTACTACCTCATGTTGTTGATGAGGAGCGACCACTTGCGGTCGAAGCTCCAGCGATCGACTTTCTGGGCCAGGCGGTGCGCCGGAAAGGCTGAGGGGCCGACATCGTTGTCGGCTGAGATCATCTCGACATCCGGGAGCCAGATGGCGGGCGTTCCTCCGAGCCTCATCTTGAGGCAGAGATCACGCCCCTTCTCGCCCGCGCCCAGATAGGAGCGGGTGAAGCCGCCGACCGACGCGATGGATTCACGAGAGACGATGCAGCACGAGAGCGATCCGGCGATGACCTCCGTCGGCTGGGATCCGCGCACCACGTCGCGCGGATATCCGATGTAGCGGTCGACGAGCTTCTGCTCCTCCTGGTCGAGCCAGGTTCCCGCAAAGCGGATGGAATTGTCCTCATAGAGGATCGTCGGACTGATCAGCGCCTTGCCGCCGCGATTGCGGTACGCGCGTTCCAGGGACGAGACCCATCCGGCCTGCCGGGGCAGAACGCCTGCGGCGAGAAAGATCAGCGTTTCCGCCTTCGTCGCCTGAATGGCAGCCTCGAAAGCATCGCAGGGGTCCTGCACGCCCGTTGCGCCGATCACGCGGACCTTGATGCCGTAGAAGCGGGAGAGCCGTTCCGCTTCCGGTGCAATGCTGTCGAAGGCCTCCAGGGGCGCGGCGACGATGATCGGCATGTCCTTTGTCTCGGCGTCCAGCGCGAGCAGGCACAAGGTCACGGCCGCTTCCTCCACATCGATTCCGGCTCCGATTACCAGGACGCGGCTGGCCTCGGAATCGTCGAAATCGAAGTCGCAGATTTCCGTGACGGCCGGCGCGGGCGCGGCCATGGCCTGCATCATGGGGCCGATATGACGCTCGATTGCGGCGCCGGCAGCCGCCGTCCGCGGGTCGAGAGGCGAGATGAGTCGCTCGAGAGATCGGCGCGACATGCCGCGAAGAGGCGTGAGAGGATAGAACGCGATGTTATCGCCGACCGCCATCTCGAAATAGACCGGCACGTCCATCCCAGAAGGCGGACCCGGAATAAAAGCCAGGAAGCCGTGATCGTTGCGGGTCGGGTCGAGCCGTCCGGCGAAGAGGCTGTTGTGCTGGAACGCCGATGAGACGTCCGAGCGCGGGAGACGGGTCCAGGTCTCGTCGATCCGCTGCTGGGTCGCACCGGACCGCAAGGTGAGCGAATCCACGTGGCCTTCCGGATCGAGCATCCAGCCGGCCACCAGAATTCCGCCGCCGGGAATTTCTGCGACCATGTCCATGCCGATGCGGACCGGAACCTTGAGGTCCGACACGGTGTCGCGACCGTCGAACCGCTCTCCCGCCCGCCGGAGCGTCAGCATCGTGTCCGGGTTTGCATTCGCGCGGACAAGGCCGTCGCGAATGTGGGCCGGAACGTCGGTCGGGGCCAGGAGAACGCGGCGCTCATAGACTTCGAGGCTCCGCCATCCGTCCCGCCCGCGAAAGAACAGGTTCTTGAGCTTGCCGGGATCGATTGCGGATGCTCCCGTGTCGAGCAGGCCCACGAAACCCTTGCCCTGCTCCCCCAGATCGTTGCGGAGAACCGACGCCGACTTGAACTCGCCGGCCATGAGCCCCTCGTGAGCCGCAAGGACGCGCACCCTGTCGCAAGGCAGATCGCTGGCCCAGCCCTGAAGAAACACCTGGCCCGTGTCGATCGAGCCGATGACCTCGATCCAGCCGTCCGTTGGACCAGCCGCGCCGAGCACGGAAACGGCGGCCTCTAATCGCTTCTGACTGGTCTTGCCGCCGATCAGCGCATGAACGATGCGGTCGACGATGATCGGCGACCGATCTCCCGCGTCGGCGGAGACGATCCGGATCAGCGTTGCGAGAGGGATTGCGGGCTTGATCAGGGTATAGCGGATCGGCGGCCCGCTGCGCCGCATGACGACCGACCGCAGGCGGACCTTGGCGGCAAGACGGATCGGCACGATGGCGACAAACCCGATTGCAGCATCGGCAGATGCATCCTTGCGGACCCAGCAGACGGTATCGGCCTTCATGGCCATGGAGGGATCGCCGTTGAGCAATGTCTCGACATGGTCGGTCATGGAATCGGCGACGCCGGCGATCAGCGCAAGGTCGTCGCCGATCGGCGTCACGAGGGCGCTCTCGCCGTCAAGAGGCAGTTCGCGCATTTCTAGAGGTTGCGTAGTGTACTGCATGGGAGACCTGAAGTTCCGTTCGATGACCGTCTGCTGCTTGTGCTTCGAGGGAGCCGGCTACCAGGGAGGATGGCGTAGAAGGACGATGAGCGCCGCGATGGCACTGACGGCGGAGATTCCTCCGAACGCCATCAGGAGCGCGACGGCTCTTCGCATCGGGCGGTCGACGGACGATCCGAGGTCATCGATCTGCTTTCCGAAATCCGCCAGGACCCTGTCGAAGCGCATATGGAAGACCTCGATGTCGGATATCTTCTTGGCGAGGTCGGCCTGGTTGACCCGGATAGTCTCGAGGGCCGCCGCGATGCCGTTCTCCTCGGTAACGATCTCGTTGATCTGGGTCGAAGTTCCCCTGAGGCTCTCGACGGCCTCGCGCTGCAGGATCTGCGACCGTCGTTGTGCTTCGATGAGCAGTTCGAGACGGTCGAAGACCCGGTTCAGCGGCGCATTGAGCGCCGCCTCGGCCGCGCGCTCGTCCTGGCTCGGAGCCTGCAGAACGAGTTCCTCGCCGGTCGATGGGGAAACGGCCACCACTGAAAGGCCGGCCGTGCCTTGGCCGGCGTGCTCCGGAAGCTCGATCTCGAACGCATACCCGCCGTCGCCGATCCCGTTTCGACGCAGATCGACGCGCGGCATGTCGGCCGTGGTCGATGCGAGGTTCTCTCCGTTCAGGGTGATCCGAACGAGGAGACGCTCCGTCGGGCGGGCGCGATCCCAGACCCATCCGAACAGGCGTCGCCCTTCGATGGCATCGACGCGGCCCTGAAGCTGCGCACCCACCGGAACGGCGACTGCATTCTTCGATTGTGCTGTGCTCATGCGGCGTTCGCCTTCAATTCGATGATGTCGGCGCCTTTGAGGAGGCTGCGATAGAGAGAGAGGTGACGCTCGGCGACGGCGGTCATGTCGGCCGGCGGAGCGATCCCCGCGACCAGCGTCTCCCAGAGGTCGGGTGTCTCGATGGCCCGCCGCATGGTGCGTGCGAGCAGCGATGGGTCGTCGGGACGGACATGCAGACCGTCGATCCCGTCCCGGACGGCTTCCGCCATTCCCCCGATCCCACTGGCGATGACGGGGCGTCGATGGGCGAAAGCCTCCTGGATCACCAAGGGAGCGTTCTCCCACCAGACCGACGGCACCACCACCCAGTCGACGGCTGCCATGAGGCTTGGAATATCCTCACGCCCGTAGGGCCCGAGCCTCACGACCTGAGGCTCCGTCTCGTTCAGAAGGTTGTCGATCTTATCGACAAACTCCTTCGACTGAAACGGCGCGCCGCCATGCAGGCGAAGCTCGAAATCCTCGACGCCGTCCGTGACGAGGCGCTGAGCCGCTTTGAGGAGAACGGGAATGCCCTTCCAGGGATTGAGGTTCCCGAAATACCCGAACACGGATCGCCTGCCCGAGGGAGCCGACCGATGGACGGACGGCACGACGGCAGGGCGACCGTTCGAGACGATCTCAATCGAACCGGAGGGAAGGCCCCAGCTCACGAAACGCTCCTTGAGGAAGCGGCTGGGAGCAATGAACTGGTGAACCTGATCGAGATGGGTCCGAATGTATGTCTCGCGAAGGAGAAATCGGTCGGCAGGGATGTCTGGGAAGCATCCATTGCAGCGATGGGGCGTTGCGCGGTCGCATCGCTCCTTCCCGGCCGTCCGCATCATCAGTCCGTCGTGAGCGCAGATGGGGAAGTAGTCGTGAAGCGTCATGACGATGCGCGCGTTCGGCAGGATGCGACGCACCAGCGCGATGAACTCCACGCCCATGAGCAGGACATGGTGGATGTGGACGATATCGGGCCGGAAATCCTCGAGCAGGCTGACGAGATGGGGAACGACTCCGTAAGCATCGATCTGGCTCAGGTTGAACTGGTCGAAATGCCCGCACCACATGACGACCTCGTCCGGTGCTCCACTGGGCGATTGGAAGCTCGTTCCCGGCCTTTGACCGCGATGGAGATTGTTCGTTGCCGCAAGGAACAGGGCCTCGACATCGGGACGCGACCGGTACTCCCGGAAGAGATCGTGGGCGAGGATTTCCGTCCCGCCGGGATGAAAATCCGGATGATTATGGGCAACGACCAGAACGCGGGTTGTCACGTGGTCTACTCCGGCTTCACGGCGATGATGACATCCTGGTAGTGATTGCTCTCGATCCCCCGCCAATGGCCGAGGCTCAGGCGACGGATCTGGAGACCGGCTTTCTTGAGAACGTGCTCGATGATTCCCGCATCGAAGCCGATGGCGCCGAGTGGCGCCAAAGGATCGCCGTACCATGTTCCCGGCTTCGTTCCCCGGGTGAAGCGCGGGCGGGCTGTCTGCCTGTCCGGATCTCCGGCCGCGATCACGAAGGCGGTCATGAACAGGCGGCCGCCGGGTTTCAAGAGGCGCATGATCTCTCGTGCGTAAGCGGAAATCTCCGCTTCTGGCAGATGAGTTGCAACGGACACCATCGTGACGAAGTCGAACTTCGCATCGGAGAAAGGCAGGACGATCTCATGGCCTGCAATCGCTCCGCCGGGGTTGTACAATTCGTGCGCCACATCGACTCGGCAGAACCGGAAGTTCGGATAGGACGATGTGATGTTCTGCACGCACCACTCGATGCCGGCGTTCACGGGATCGATGCCTTCGTATGAGGCGTTCTCGGGATCGAGATATTGCGTCAGCGGGACGGCCATCCGTCCTATGCCGCATCCGATGTCGAGGACTGACTCGGATGGTTGAAGCTCACCGATCCGGACGAAGTGACCGAGATATTCTGCGCCGATCGCACGATAGTCGCCATCGCCGACGAAAACGTTCTCCGGTGGCGGAGCCGGCAAGGAACTGTCCTGCGTGATCCGTTCCATCAAATGCGTAAGGATCGCGTCGGCATCCGGATCGAGGTTCGGTGCACGTGAGGCGTTCGTGAGATCGAACTGCGCATTCATATGGCGACATTCCTTCCTTTGCGAGGACGCCCGGTCTGCATTGCTGCAATCATGACATCGCGCCAGCGCTCGGTATGGAGAGCGCAATTGTACTGCCAGGCAATCCCGCGCATGTACTCGGCGTTGAGAGACATCGACTTCCGTTCGAGGTGGTAAAGTTCGATGTCGGGGACGTAGGCGATCTTGCGCTCCGTCATGGTTATTTTGAGGCAGAGATCGCTGTCTTCGTAATCTCCGACGACATAATCTTCCGTGAAACCGTCAACAGATTCGAACAATGATTTCGTTGTGACGAGGCAGGCGCCGGTGACGGCTGGGACGATGCGCTCTTCGCAGGCGGGAGCGTAATCACGCGGCATGCCTTTGTGAAAATGCTGGTTGAGCCAGTAGCCGCGATGGTCCTGAGAGAAATACATGCCGGCATGCTGGATCGATCCGTCTTCGAACAGAAGCTTCGGTCCGACGGCGCCGATCCGGCGGCGACCGTTCAGGCGCGCGGCCATCGCTTCCAGCCATCCGGGAGAAACCGGTATGATGTCGGAATTGACCAATGCCAGAATATCGCCTTGGGCAAAGGACACGCCGACATTGTTGGCGCGCGCGTATCCGCCGTTTCTCTCCATGACGACGAGAACAACCGGAAGGCCGTAGATCAGATGGAGACCGCCCAGGAGATGCTCGACCTCCTGAGCCTGTTCGGGCGAATCGAGCACATAGATGAGTTCCGCATTCCCGCGAATCCACGGATCGGCCGCGAAGGCAGCGATCTGGAAGCGGATAAACTCCAGGTTCCGGTAAAGCGGAATGACCACCGAGGCTTTCGGACGTTGATGAGCAACGCCTATCCTCCGGATCGTGGGGCGACCGATCCGGTTGCGGACTTGAGCGTGGAGGTTGGCGATGGCCGGGCGGAGGACCTGCGCCAGGACGGATTGATCCACGTGTTGCGCCGGGATGGCCCGCAAAGCCATGGCGCGAGCCTCGGCCGGATCGGCCGGTTGAGGACGCGGCACGAGAGAATGTCGGGCGCCGGATTTCAGGCGAAGGTGAAAGCGTGGTTGCAGGTTCTGCGCCGCGCCCATGTCAGTGGGCGCCAGGACGGCGAAGCCTGTGGCGCCGAGACGGGATTCTTTCGTCGGCCCTGCGACTTCAACGGGAAACGTGAACAGGTCTCTCGTGAGATCCAGCGGTTCACCCTCTGAACTGCCGATTTCGATCCCTGCGAAGAGGCTGACCGGGTCGCGGTACCATCCTGTCACCAGGGTTCCTGCAGAGGTCGCAAGCGCAGAGACGATCTCGGCCGATGGGGCCGTGAGGCTGCTCGAAAGCCGGCGCGGGCGCAGGGGAGACCGCAGTTGCAGCTCGAGCGCGTAAGCAGGGCCCGACGCGGAACGTTCGGCGATCTCGCTCAGCACGTGCTCGCGCAAGCCGGGCGCCGCGTGCGCCTGCTCGCGGAACCAACGTTCGATGGAGGGAAGGCGTGCAGCCGTTTTGAGCAGGCGCCGGACGGACAGGCCTCCGGGGCCGATCAGAATGAGGAATGCATCGTCGGCGGGGAGCCGCGCACGATCGACCAGAAGATGGATGACATCCCGTCCATCCTTCCCGTTCCTTATCCTGTGGGGGAGGGCACGAATGCGCGTCGGTCCATTCCCGCCGAATGTATAGATCGCGTCGATCTTGCCGAAGCCCGTGACGAGCGATGTCTGCACCAGGACGAAATCATCGGCAATCCGCGCGACGGCAACGGCCTGTCCGGGCGTCGGGGCCATCCGCGACAGAAGATTGCCGAGAAGTTCGATGAAGGCTCTATCCCGCTGAAGGTGGAACATCGCGCCCCACACGTTGAACAGGGCGGATACGAGAGCCACGCGGCCATGACTGTCGACGCCGTCGATCAGGTCTTCGGCGTTCGCCCGGGCAAGCGCCGCATCGTGATCGATGGCAACGCTCGTTCCAAGGCTGCGCATCTCGAGGCGAAGATCGAGATCTATCTGTTCGTCGCCCGGACGCTGGAAGACCCAGAAGAGGCGTGCTCCGCCGCCGGGCAGGGAGAGGCGCAGCGATGCGGAAGGCCAGATGTCCTTGCCGTCGCCCTTGAGACTTGACGGAGAACTGCGTTCGGCATGCGGCACGTCCCAGGTGAGCAGGACAACGTCGCGTCCGAGAGAGGACACCTTCGGAGAGGCAAGGCCATCGATTGGTGATGTGAGCACGGCAAGCTCCGCCATCGCTTTTTGTCTCCATCTGTCCCTGTGGGATGCCGCAGAAGCGTCCGCGACATCCGCTTTTTACCGAACGCAGATCAGTGAACCGAGAAGTAGTCGCTCGGGTTGTTGTTGATGTCGTCGGCACTCACGTTCACGAGGGTGACCGTGTCGCCGTTCCCGAGATCGACGATCGTGTTGTGACCCACCTGATGAACGCGGCCGGCAAGGTCTTCCGCCGAGGCGATATCGGTGCCGTTGATCCCCTTGGAGATCTGCAGGATGTCCTGGCCGGCCTTGAAGTCGAGGATGACGTCGTTGCCGCCGCCGCCGCTGAACACGAACGTGTCGCGGCCGGCGCCGCCTTGAAGGATGTCGTCGCCCGCGCCGCCATCGACGAAGTCGTCGCCGGATCCGCCGCGCAGGATGTCGTCGCCGGCACCGCCCTGAAGGATGTCGTCGCCCGAACCGCCTTCGAGAACATCGGCCCCATCGCCACCGTTCAGGATGTCGTTGCCGTTGCCGCCGCGAAGATAGTCGTCTCCGGCGCCGCCGAGCAGGATGTCATCGCCGTTGCCGCCGAACAGGATGTCGTTTCCGGCATCGCCCTGAACCACGTCGGCCCCGTTGCCGCCGAACAGAACATCGTCATCGGCGCTGCCGGAGAGCCAGTCGTCCCCGTTGCCGCCGAAGAGCGTGTCGGCTCCGGTGCCGCCGGAGAGGGCATCGCTGTCGGCGCCGCCGAAGATCAGATCGTCGCCACCGTTTCCGAAGATCACATCCGGCCCGTGGGTGCCGTGCAGGACGTCGCTTGAGGCTCCACCACCAATAGTCGCCATATCTCTCATCCTTGTTGTCAGCACCGGGCAAGCCGCGACGCGCCCGGTTGCATGTTCGAGCCAAAATGAAGCGCTATTTGCGCAAGGAGATTTCCGGGAGGTGATCGTGTCGAGAATGTCCCGGTGCATGTTAAGTAAGACAATAAGTATTACTTGTAAATCCTAAAGTAGTATTTTCGTGAAGATTCAAAGTACTAGTATATATAAGTCAATATTGTATTTTATTTATTCAAATGTACTTCATGAATAAACGCGATTTGGTTCGAAATTCAAACTGTCGTACAAACGTGCTCGCGCCGCGTCTCGCGGTGGGGCGCTGTCGTTGATGCGTGCTGCTGAAAGGCCTCGGATCATTCCTCGCGGAATGCGCGGTCGAAGCTTTCGGTGATCGGGGCCAGCAGGTAGTCGACGGCGCGCCTGGGTTTGTTGACGATCAGGACTTCGGCGGGCATTCCGGGATAGAGAGTGATTTTGGAATCCGCCTTGAGGCTTTCCGGTGCGATCTCGGCGCGCGCGACGAAGTAGGCGTAATTGTTCCGGTCGTCCACCTGCTGGTCGGCGGAAAGGTAGGTCAACTTTCCCGCAAGCGGTGGCGTGCTGCGGCTGTTGTAGGCGGTCAGGCGGATCTGGACCGGTGCGCCGACGCGAACGGAATCGACGTCGCGCAGGCCGATCTTGGCCTCGACGATCAAGGGCTCGTTCTCCGGCACGATGTCGAGGATAGGCTGTCCGGCGCCGATGACGCTGCCCAGGGTATGGGAGCGGATATTCGTCACGATGCCCCGCTCCGGGGAGACGATCTCGACGCGTCGCAGAATGTCGGTGGCGGCGTCTATCCGCCCCATCGTATCAGCCAGTTCGAGTTGCGCGGTTTGAATATCCGATGCGACCTGCTGCTGGAAGTCGTTGCCGAGGGAAAGGATCTCCAGTTCCGCCGCGGCCTTGGCCTGCTCCGCCTTCGCCTTGCGGGACATCAGTTCGCCGGCGTTGCCCTGAAGCTGGCTTTCGCGCGTCTGCATTTCCGTGAGGCGCGGACGCGGCGCGTAGCCTTTCTCGACGAGGCTCGCGATGGCCTTGAGCTCCCGGTCGAGCAGTTCCGATTGCCGGGTATTCGCCTCGGTCTGAGACTTCACGGCCTCGAGTTCCGCCGCCTGCTGGGCGATGGTCTTGCGCTGAATGTCGACGCGCCGGTCGAACATCTCGCGCCGTGCCATGAAGAACTTGCGCTCGGCGTTCAGGATCTCTTCTGCCGTCGGTCCTCCTGCCTGAAGCAGGGTGTCGGGGAAGGCGAGGTCGTCCAGACCGGCCTGCTCGGCGCGCAGGCGCACGAGCCGCGCCTCGAGACCGAGCCGTCTGGAGCGAAGCTGTTCGAGTTCGGCCTTCGCCCGCGTGTCGTCGAGACGCAGAAGAGGCTGCCCGGCCTTCACGACCTCTCCTTCATGGGCGAGCAGGGTCTTGAGGATGCCGCCTTCGAGATGGCTGATGGTCTTGCGCTTGGAATCGACCACGACGGTGGCCGCTGCGATCGCGGCGCTGTCCAGATGCGCCGAGAAGGCCCATGTGGTGAGACCGCCGAGACCGAGGAAGATCGTCGCCAGACCGGCGATCACCGGCCCGCGATAGGACGGCTCGCCCGGATCGCGCGGCGGGAGACGGTCCTTCATCGCTTCGACATTCACGGACATGTATGCCGCGGGCACGCAAGGCTTCCGTTTCATGAGGTCCGAACGCTGTCTCATGTGCTTCCTTTCACGGCGGCAATCGGCTTCTCGCCGGGGGTGATTGCGCTCACGACGGAGGTTCGCGGGCCGAACTGGCTGATCCTGCCCTCCTGGAGGACCATGAGCTTGTCGGCCGCCTGCATGACGGAGGGGCGGTGCGCGATCAGGATGATGATGGCGCCGTCGGCGCGCAGGGCCTCGATGGTGCGCACGAGAGCCCTTTCGCCGTCCGTGTCGAGATTGGAATTGGGCTCGTCCAGAACGATCAGGCGCGGCTTGCCGTAGATGGCCCGCGCCAACCCCATCCGCTGACGCTGGCCGCCGGACAAGGCAAGGCCGCCGTCGCCTAAGGGCGTATCGTATCCGAGCGGCAGGCGGCCGATCATTTCATGGACATCGGCGAGGCGGGCAGCCTCCAGAACCAGTCGCGGGTCGCTGTCGCGCATGCGGGCGATGTTGTCTCGGATGGTCCCATCGAGGAGCGACACGCTCTGCGGCAGGTAGCCGACCATGTCGCCGAACGAACCGCGCTCCCAGAGATAGACGTTGTTGCCGTCGAGATAGACCCCGCCGGAAGTCGGTTTCGTCACGCCGATCAGCGCGCGGGCGAGGGTGGACTTGCCGGCCGCCGAGGGGCCGGCGATGCCGAGCACTTCGCCGGGCGACAGGCTGAACGAGATCCCCTTGAGCACGGGAACATCGGCTCCGGGAGGAGCGTAGACCAGCCGGTCGACTGTGAGATCGCCCTGGGTTCTCGGCGTCGGCTTGGTCTCGCGCTTGGGGGCCTGGTGCTCGATGAGGTCGGTCACATTCTTCCAGGCCGAAAGCGCCAGCACCCATTGCCGCCAGCCGTCGACCATCGAGTCGAAGGGCAGGAGCATGCGGCCCATGATGATGCTCGACGCCACCATGGAGCCCGGGCTGACCTCCTGCCGAATGACCAGAATGGCTCCGGTCGACAGAACGGCAATCTGCATGGCATATCGGCAGGTCCGCGTGAACGACGCCATGGCGCGGCTCCGGCGCGTCACGACGTCCAGAAGATCCTGCGCGTGCAATTGGGAATGTCGCCACCGCTCCGAGAGGGCCGGGAGCATTCCCATGGCTTCGATCGCTTCGGCATGCCGAAGGGTGCCGCCGATGTCGCTGATGTTCTGCAATGACGACTCGTTGGCGCGTTTCATAGCCCTGCGCGTCAGAAAATCGGACAGCAGACTCAAGGAGATGATGATGGTGGCCGAGACCAGGGCCACGAGGCCGTAGAGCCAATGGAGGGCGAACAGGACGCCGAGGAAGATGGGGGCCCAGAAGGCTTCCAGCGGCACGCTGATCGCGTTTCCGACGATGAAAGACCGAATGTCGTTGAGGTCGCGGATCGCTTGCCCCGACTTTGAAATGCCCTTGGTCACGGAGGCGGATATCGCGGCTTCCAGGACCGGGAGGTTCAGTTTCCTGACCAGCTTGCTCGCCATCACTTGGTAGGTGAGGGCGCGCACGTAATCGAGGATGCAATAGATGGCGAGGCCGATAGCGGAGACGATGATCAGCATGATCAGGGTATCCGTGCTCTGGCTGTTCACGACACGGTCATGGACCTGCAGCATAAAGAGAGGAACGATCAACTGAAGCACGTTGATGACGGCGCTGAGGGCGGCCGCATAGGCCACTCCGGTCGCAAATGCCTTGCGCCCCTGGTGGAGGATATCGGCGGCTTCCGAATTGGCCGTTTTGCTCATGCAGGAGTGGCTCCAAAAGAGGCAATGATGCGGCAGATCTAAATTTTGCCTAAAAGTTATTCGAAGAGATTTATGAATCACTGATGGTAGAACGTCTACCCATAAAGTATGATTCGCATAACAATAAAAGGCTCTGGCAGAGGAAACAACAGTAAGGGCTGTCCAAGTTTGTTTAGTTTATTTCTTGGGTAAGTCGCCGACGCCAAGAGAAATATTAAATTAGTTCGAATTTCGAACTAATTTAATTAGTCGATAATGGGGTATAATGTGCAAAATATATCAAACTCCTTGCCTTGGATCGTCGCGCAGGACGAACTCGAGCCTCAATTGCCCGCAGCTCTGCAGGCCCTGTACCGAAGGAGCGATGCACCCGTGAGCCGCGCAGAAGGTCCCGAGGTGTCTCAGGCGGAGCCGGCAGGCATCAGTCACATCGAGATCGTTCGCGTGATCGAGCGACTGCATCGGCGTTCGCTCGATCTCGTGCGGGCGGATCTGATCGAAGCCGGGATTGACGATTTGAGTCCATCCCAGGTGATGATGCTGTTCACCATCGGGTCGAGCGAGTTGTCGGTCCGTGATTTGATCGAACGCGGCTACTATCTCGGATCGAACGCATCCTACAGTCTCAAGCGCCTCGTCGAGGCCGAGTATGTCGTTCGTACGGCCTCGGAACGGGATCGCCGATCCGCCCGTATCCGCTTGTCGGAGAAGGGGCGCGCTCTGTGCGACATGATCAGGCGAAACGACAAGACCTATCAGCAGCTCATGGCACGCAATGATGCGGAGAGGCGCGATCTGGAAACGACATTCCGGACTTTGAAGCGCATCGAGCAGACATGGAGCAACGCAGTCCGCTATCGCGACATGGGCTCGGACGATTAGTCCGACCTCACCGCATCCATGCTTCCTCCTGAACCGAAGCGGATACCATCTACGTCCCCTGCATCAAGCGGGCTCTCATCCCGCTCGATCCGGGCGTTCCGGTCACAGGTATGAAACGGGTGCGGCCAACAGGCGATACGTATTGCAGAGGATCGACCCTGTCATGTTGCAAGAGATGATTGGAACTGAATCTATTTCCATCCGAAATTCGGACCATGTCATTTTCGAACCGGAATCCGAACGTAAGACGCTTCTGATCGTTTTCGCGTATATCGACCAGAAACTCGGAACGCGGTCGCATTCGAGCTTCCTGCGTCATGTGGACTGCAAGAAGCTTTTTCTGAACCCCGGCCGGAACGAGTGGTACCAGACCGGGGTACCGGGAGTTGCCTCGTCCTATACCGGTCTTCTCGCCTTCCTTCGGGATGTGCGGTTGGACTTCGCCGACCACGAGATCCTGTGCCTGGGGCATTCGATGGGAGGTTTCCCAGCCCTGGGCATTGGTGTCGCGATCGGGGCCGACCGCATCCTGGCTTCTGCCCCGGAATATGTCCTGAACCTGCCGAACAGCCTGAGCGTCCGGCATCTGAAGCAGACGCGTATGGAATGCGCAGACCTGACGCCCGTTCTGTCCGCCAATGCCGGAAGTTCCATCTCCATCCTGGTCGGCCGGCAGAATGCCTTCGACCTGGAGGTTGCAAGCCGACTGGGCGCGTTCCCACATACCGATGTGATCGAGTTGGAAACGGGGCACAACACGTTTCCGTACTTGAAGGACGTCGAAAAACTCGGGGCAACCCTCGAAGCCTTTGTCGAAGGCCGGGACATTCGGGGGATTATTGCCGGTATGTGATCCGGCGCCGATGGTCTCGAGTATCGAACGCAAAAGTGGGAAGCGGCTTTGCGTGAAAAGATACGAAAAGCCAAAACCTTGAGCATCGGACGTGCGTCCGAACTCACGTCCGATGCTCTAACCCTTCGGCTGGCGGATATGCAGTGCGATGATGTCCTTGAGCTGTTGCGCATCCCGGGCTTCAAGCGCCTGGACCATGGCATGATGTTCGCGGCTCGACTGCTCGACGCGCGCCCGTGTGCTCCACTGGCCGGCCAATGCGGAGGACGTCCTGCTCCGCAGATCCGTCACGAGAGAGGATAGCTCCGGGTTGGGGCACAGGCCGAGAAGTTCCCGGTGAAAGGCGAGGTTCGCCTCGTATTGCTCCAAGACCGTACCATGGAGGATCATCTCGTCGAACTTGCGCGCAAGAGCATCGATCCGCGCGATGGCGGTGGGCGTCGCATTGGCCACGATGCTGTCGACGGCGGCCGTTTCGAGAATGACCCGGAGCTCGAGAATGTGGGCTGTCTGGTCGCCGTCCGGCAGAACGACATGATAGCCGCGATTGGGCACATGCTGCACCAGGCGCTTCTGGACGAGATAGTCGAGCGCGCGGCGGACGTCAGAGCGGCCGAACCCATAACGCTGTTCGAGATCGATCTGCTTCAGCCAACTGCCTGGGGAGAAGGTGCCGGATCGGACATCCCGCGCGATCAGATCGGCGACATTCATCCAGGCCTTCAAGGGGGCATCCGTCACGGTCATGTAATGTCGTCACCTCCGGCGGGATGGCGCTGTTCTTCCTTTAGGCAGAAAGCAACGGGACCGCAAAATCATTCGCCAAGCTTCCTCTTGCGTCACATCCAAAGGCGTGCATCATATTGGTACCAATTTTGGTGAATATTCAATGCCTCTGACGGTGAGCCCCTCTCAGAGGGGCTGTCGAATGATGCAAGGGAAGGGCGGAGCGTGTCGGGAAAAAATGCCTCGGAAATCTGGGATCTGATCGAGGCCAAGCGCGAGGTCTTCTATGCCCTCAGCGATCGCATCTGGGACATGCCCGAACTCAATTTCGAGGAACACCGCTCCTGCGCCGAGCATGTCGCGGTTCTCGAGCAGCAGGGCTTTCGGATCACCCGTAACGTTGCCGGAATATCCACGGCCGTCATGGGCGAGGCGGGCGAAGATGGGCCGGTCATTGCCATCCTGGGCGAGTACGACGCTTTGCCGGGCCTCAGTCAGGCCGCAGGTGTTGCAGAGCAGAAGCCGCTTATCGCAGGCGGCAACGGTCACGGCTGCGGCCATAATCTGCTCGGTAGCGGTTCGCTCATGGCCGCGACGGCCGTGAAGGATTATCTCGAAGCTCATGGCATCAAGGGGCGCGTCCGCTATTACGGCTGCCCGGCTGAGGAGGGGGGCTCCGCCAAGGGGTTCATGGTGCGGGCCGGCGTCTTCGACGACGTCGACATCGCCATCTCCTGGCATCCCGCCCCTTTCGCCGGCGTCAACAATCCGATCTCGCTGGCCTGCAACGAGATCAACTTCCATTTCAGCGGACGGGCCTCCCATGCGGCGGCCTCGCCCCATCTGGGCCGAAGCGCGCTGGATGCGGTCGAGCTCATGAATGTCGGCGTCAATTACATGCGCGAGCATATGCCGAGCACCGCACGCATTCATTATGCCGTCACCGATACCGGCGGCATTGCACCGAACGTGGTGCAGGCCAAGGCGACGGTGCGCTATCTGATCCGCGCGCGCGACCTGCCCGAAATGCAGGGATTGCTCCATCGGGTGAAGAAGATCGCCGAGGGAGCGGCGCTCATGACGGAGACGTCGGTTCGCAGCGAGATCGTCAGCGGCGATGCGAACCTGGTCGGCAACACGCCTCTGGAGCAGCTGATGCACCAGAACCTAGAGCGGCTCGGCCCGCCGGTCTTCGACGAGCAGGACAAGGCCTTCGCGGCCGAGATCCAGAAGACGCTCACAGCGGAGGACATCAAGTCGTCCTTTGCGCGCTTCGGGCTGAAGCCGCGCATGGGCGTCCCCCTAGGCGACGTGATCTTCCCACCTGAAAGCGGCGACGGAACGCTCGTGGGATCCACCGATGTCGGTACAGTCAGCTGGGTGGTCCCGACCGTTCAGATGCGCGGCGCCACCTATGCCGTGGGCACGCCCGGCCATTCCTGGCAGCTCGTCGCGCAGGGCAAGGCGCCTGCCGCTCACAAGGGCATGGAACATGCCGCGAAGGTGATGGCCGGTACGGCGATCGATCTCCTTCTCGATCTCGCATTGATCGACGCGGCCAAGGCCGATTTTCGCGAACGGCTCGACGGCACGCCTTTCGTCAATCCGATACCGGACGACGTCGATCCGCCCGTCATGGCGCAGGAGACCACGAGCCAGGCGTGACGGACCATCAACCATTCTTCCAACCAGGATAAACCGGGCGTGTCACGCTCGCCCATCATCGACAGAAGGAATCATCATGAAGACCATCGGCAGAATTCTGGCATTCGCGCTCACGGGCGCGGCGCTCGCGCTCGGGACGGGCGCGATGGCGCAGGAGAAGACCTGGACGAAGGTCCGCATCGCGACGGAAGGCGCCTTCGCGCCGTGGAATTTCACCAAGCCGGACGGGACCCTCGATGGCTTCGAGATCGATCTCTACAAGGATCTGTGCAAGCGCATGAAGGTCGAGTGCACCATGGAGGCGCAATCCTTCGACGGCATCATCCCGGCGCTCAATGCCGGCAAGTTCGATGCCATCATGGCCGGCATGTCGGCGACCGCCAAGCGTGAAGAAGTGATGGCCTTCACCCAGCCCTACGGCACGACCGGCCAGACCTTCGCGATCCTGAAGTCGAGCCCTCTCGCAACCATGCCCCTGAACGGCAAGATCTTCTCCCTGACCACCAACGAGGCAGGTGCCGCTGCCGCGATCGAGGAGCTGAAGCCGATCCTGAAGGGCAAGACCATCGGCGTGCAGGGCTCGTCGATCGCCGCCAACTTCCTCGACAAGTATCTGAAAGGGACGGCCGAGATCCGGGAATACAAGACCACGGAGCAGCACGACCTCGATCTCACGGCCGGACGCGTCGACGCGATCATGGCCTCGACGGCCTACCTGTCCGGCGCCGCCGCAAAGGCCGGTAACGAGGAGATGATGCTGGTCGGGCCGCGGTTCCAGGGCGGCATGCTCGGACGCGGGAGCTCGGTCGGCCTGCGGAAGAGCGATCCGGAGCTGAAGGCCCTGTTCGACAAGGCTATCACGGAAGCGAAGGCCGACGGGACGATCGAGAAGCTCTCGATGAAGTATTTCGGCTTCGACGTCACGCCTCGCTGAGGCCTTTCCGAGACCCTGGTGCCGGCGTCCTTAAGCGATGCCGGCGCCGGTTCGAATCAGCGTGCGCTGAAAATGGTCTCGAGCCGCTCCAGCACCTTCAGGAGCGGCTTGGCCTCAGGGCCGAGTTCGTCCAGGATGCGACGCTCGAACGCCACCGCTTTCGGGATGATATCGAGATAGACCTTTCGGCCAAGCGCCGTGAGGGTGAGGATTTCCTCCCGCCTGTCCTCCTCGCTCTCGCGGCGCTTGAGCCAGCGCCTCTCCTCCAGGGCCCGCACGGCCCGGCTCACCTTGGTCTTGTGCATGGCCGAGTGCCCGCCGATGGCCTTGGCGCTCATTTCCTCGAACTGGCCCAGCGTGGCCAAGACCCGCCATTCCGGGATCGTCAGGTCGTGGTGAGGGCCGTAGACGGAGCGGAAATCCTGCGAGACCGCCGAGGCGATCCGGTTGAGCCGGTAGGGCAGGAACTGTTCGAGCTGGAGTTTGGCCATGACGTTGTTGGTTACAAAATAGACAGTTACAGTTGTGACCAATTGTGGAGGTCACGACCATGAATGTCCAGAATCCATCCCTGAAAGGCCAAGCCGCCGAGCGGCTGGAGAGCGCCATCCAGCCCGGCTACATGTCCGGTTTCGGCAACGGCTTCGAGACCGAGGCTCTGCCCGGTGCGCTTCCCATCGGCCGCAACTCGCCCCAGAAATGCTCTTACGGGCTCTACGCCGAGCAGCTGTCGGGCTCGCCCTTCACGGCGCCGCGCACCACCAACGAGCGCTCCTGGCTCTACCGCATCCGTCCGACCGTGACCCATTGGGGCGAGTTCCAGAAGGCCGATATCGGCCTCTGGCGCACGGCGCCTGCCGCCGAGGTGGAGGTGCCGATCGCACCCATGCGCTGGAGCCCGATCCCACTGCCCGAAGAGAGCGTCTCGTTCCTCGAAGGCGTGCGCACCATCACCACCGCGGGCGATGCCGGCAGCCAGGCCGGCATGGGCGCCCATGTGTATCTCATCACCCGGTCGATGGTGGACGAGTACTTCTACAATGCCGACGGCGAGATGCTGTTCGTGCCGCAGCAGGGCAATGTCCGCCTATGGACGGAGTTCGGCATCATCGACATCGAGCCGGGCGAGATCGCCGTCATTCCGCGCGGCGTGAAGATCCGGGTCGAGCTCCCGAACGGACCGGCACGCGGGTATTTCTGCGAGAATTACGGCGGTGCCTTCACGGTGCCCGAGCGCGGACCCATCGGGGCCAATTGCCTGGCCAATCCGCGTGACTTCCTCACGCCCGTGGCGGCCTACGAGGACAAGGACGCGCCCTCGAAGATGTACGTGAAGTGGGGCGGGTCCCTGTGGGTCGCCGACATGGATCACTCGCCGCTGGACGTGGTGGCGTGGCACGGCAATTACGCACCCTACAAGTACGATCTGCGGCGCTACTCGCCCGTCGGGCCGATCCTCTACGATCATGCCGACCCGTCGATCTTCACCGTGCTGACCTCGCCGTCGGAGACGCCCGGCACCGCCAACATCGACTTCGTGATCTTCCCGGACCGCTGGCTCGTGGCGGAGAACACCTTCCGGCCGCCGTGGTACCACATGAACGTGATGAGCGAATTCATGGGGCTGATCTACGGCGTCTACGACGCCAAGACCGGCGGCGGCTTCGTGCCGGGCGGCATGTCGCTGCACAACACCATGCTGCCGCATGGGCCCGATGTGGACGCGTTCGAGAAGGCGAGCAACGTGGAGCTGAAGCCCCACCGGCTCGAAGGCACGCTCGCCTTCATGTTCGAGACGCGCTTCCCGCAGAAGGTGACGGCATTCGCGGCAGGCACCGAGTCGCTGCAGAAAGACTATGGTGCCTACGGCCACAAGCTGAAGAAGCACTTCAATCCGAACCAGCGTTGATGAGGACAGGGATAGTGCTCGATCATACGCATGACCCGAAGCGCCAAAGCTTCGTGCTCTCGGCCAACGGCCACCCGGACTTCCCGATCCAGAACCTGCCGCTCGGGGTCTTCAGTCCCGGCGGCGAGGCTCCGCGGGGAGGCGCGGCCATCGGCGACTGCATTCTCGATCTGCCGGCGGCTCTGGCGGCCGGCCTCTTCACCGGAGAGGCCGCCAAGGCTGCGGAAGCCGCATCCGGCTCAGCGCTCAACGCGTTTCTGGCATTGGGAGCGCCCCCCCGTCAGGCGCTGCGGGCCCGCCTGTCGGAGCTTCTCGCACAGGAC
The DNA here is from genome assembly GCF_052115545.1 of Microvirga sp. 2MCAF35. NCBI lineage: Bacteria > Pseudomonadati > Pseudomonadota > Alphaproteobacteria > Hyphomicrobiales > Methylobacteriaceae > Microvirga > Microvirga sp. 2MCAF35. Next base: position 1,942 of record NZ_JBFRGW010000025.1, on the reverse strand, counting down.
AGCCCCGAACAGCACAAGGTCGAGGCCTGCCTGCATGCCGCGTCCGAGTGCGCGATGCACCTGCCGGCACGCATAGGCGACTACACCGACTTCTACGTCGGCATTCACCACGCCACCAATGTCGGCAAGCAGTTCCGTCCCGACAATCCCCTGCTGCCGAACTACAAATACGTGCCCATCGGCTATCACGGGCGAGCGTCGTCCATTCGCCCGTCCGGAGTGCCAGTGCGCCGCCCGCGCGGTCAGGCGAAGCCGCCGGATGCAACAGAGCCCAGCTTCGGGCCAGTTCAGCGGCTCGATTACGAATTGGAGCTCGGTGTCTGGGTCGGTCGCGGCAACGATCTCGGCGCGCCGATCCGTATCGATGAGGCATCCGGCTATGTCGGCGGATACTGCCTGCTGAACGACTGGTCGGCCCGGGACATCCAGGCTTGGGAGTACCAGCCGCTCGGGCCTTTCCTGGCGAAGAACTTCGCCAGCACGATCTCGGCCTGGATCGTCACGCCGGAGGCGATGGCGCCGTTCCGAATCGCTCAGCCGAGCCGACCGGAGGGCGACCCCGCGCCATTGCATTACCTGCTCGATGAGACAGATCAGCGCGAGGGCGCGTTCGACCTGGAACTCGAAGTTCTGCTCCTCACGCCGGGCATGCGGGAGAAGGGCCTGCCGCCGCATCGTCTCGCCTTGTCCAATGCGCGTCATATGTACTGGACCGTGGCGCAGATGATCACGCACCACACCAGCAACGGCTGCAATCTTCAGCCGGGCGATCTCATCGGCACGGGAACGATCTCGGGGCCTGACCGGGAGAGTTGCGGCAGCATCATGGAGACGACGCTCGGCGGCAAGAATCCCGTTGTGCTCGCCTCCGGCGAGGAGCGGCGTTTCCTGGAGGATAGGGACGAGGTGATCCTGCGCGCCCGCGGCCGCCGCGAGGGTTACGCTCCCATCGGTTTCGGCGAATGCCGCGCCGTGATTTTGCCTGCTCTCTAAGGTCTCCCTCATGAAGCTTTATACCTATTGGAGGTCCACCTCCTCCTATCGCGTGCGCATTGCCTTGGCCTTGAAGAACATCGAGGCCGAGCAGGCCTTCGTTCATCTCGTCCGCAACGGAGGCGAGCAGAACGCACCCGCCTTTCGCGCCATCAATCCGCAAGGCCGCGTGCCGGCTCTGGCGCTCGATGCACAGAACGTCGTCACCCAATCCCCGGCCATTCTGGAATATCTGGAGGAGGCTTATCCGAACCCCGCTCTGCTCCCTACCGATCACGTCCAGCGTGCGAAGGTGCGCGCCGTCGCCTCGATCATCGGCTGCGACATTCATCCCCTGCACAATGTCGGCCCGCTCAATCATCTGAGAAAGACCTTCGACAGCTCGGAGCAGGACGTTGCAGCCTGGATCGCCACATGGGTAGGGCAGGGACTTGCCGCCGTTGAGGCCTTGATCGGTGACGAAGGCTTCTGCTTCGGATCCGAGCCCGGCATGGCCGACATCTATCTGGTGCCGCAGCTCTATGCAGCGCGCCGGTTCAACGTGCCGCTGGAAGCCTATCCGCGCATTCTGCGCGTGGAGAAACTTGCCGGCGAGCACGAGGCCTTCAGGAAGGCGCATCCGTCCGTTCAGCCGGATGCGGAGTAGTTTTCCAAGCCATCCTCGTTTCTGCAAACATCACCCTCATCCCCTCTCCGTCATGGCCGGGCTTGTCCCGGCCATCCCGATCGGAAGGACGCGGCGCTCCAAACAACAGGGATGGCCGGCACAAGGCCGGTGATGACGTCGAGGGTGATGTGGAGGAGGCGGTGAGAGCAACGTTATGTTCTGTCTTTGTTCTTGACAGGGCTGTTAAGCTCGGCTATATCGTTGGGTACTCCCGCCCACCGAGGGGCGCGCTCGCGAGGCGTCAGCCAGTGTGGGGCGGGAGGCGGTCCCGCCGCAGGTCTC